>JBKBJB010000034.1:0-7670 GCA_046294055.1 Caldimicrobium sp. | reverse complement strand
CTTTAGTTATTAAAAGCGGTGGGAGAGAAGATCAGCTCTCTGCAAAAAAGGGCTTAGATTTTTATAGAGTAAAGGCTCTTTTAAAAATTTACAAATTATATTCTTCTCTGTTAAAACCAGAAGAAAAATTGCTTATCCTCGCTGAAGCAAAGAGAAAAAGCGATTTTTTTCTTAAAGGTGCCTATAAACATGGTAATCTTGGTAAAATCTTTGAACTGAATAATCTATATAAAAATTTAGAAAATTTTTTGCCGTTAGAGCAAACCAAATGAAGGAATGGAGAGAAAATTTTTTAAAGATCATAGAGTCCCAAAGTAGAAACAATTTTAGTCTCCTTGCAAAAAGCAAATTAGAACGCACCTTCCTTGAATTGTTAAAAAGAGCTCCTACTCAACTACCTAAAAACTACCTTAAAAGCTTAGAAAAACTTTGTAGTAATTTTGACAAGCTACCTTTAGATGAAAAAAAAGAAAGATTAATAAGACTTAAAAAGCTAATATTAAACCCTCCTCAGAGCTCTATAACACTTGAAATTGAGCCAGAAAATATTCCAAATTTACCTACCTATAGAACCCATAAAGACCTCCTTAACACACCCCTTAGCTCTATAAAAAATATTGGACCTAAACTTTTTAAAAAATTAGCGAAAAAAGGGTTAAATACAGTTGAAGACATTTTATACTTTTTACCAAAACACTATGAAGACCGTAGGAAAATAACGCCCATCAAAGAATTAAGAGAGGATACAAAGGCTGTGGTTTTTGGTGAAATTATAAGAAGTGGCATAAACTTTTATGGTAGAAGAAAAACATATGAAGTCCTTATAACAGATGGAACAGGTTTTCTTGTTCTGAAATGGTTTAATTTTAATGAAAAGGTTTGGAAAGCCCTTTATCCTATCGGAAAAAGAATGTATGCTATTGGCGAGGTGAAACGTTTTCTTAAAACCTTAGAAATGCATCATCCAGAAACGCTAAATGAAGAAGAGGAAAATAAAATTGAAAAGGAATTGGGGAAAATTATACCTATATACCCTGGAGTGGAAAATATTCCCGAAAAAAAACTTCGCAACCTCATCCAAGATATAGTTAAGGACTATATTGATTATGTTGACAATTTAATACCACCTGAGATACTCAAGACCTATGGTCTCTTACCAATAAGAGAAGCTTTAAAACAATTACATTTACCTGATTCAAATCTTTCCATAGAGGAATTGTTAAATGAAAATAATTTATTTTATCAAAGTATAGCCTTTGAGGAGTTCTTTTTTTTAGAGTTAGGATTAGCTCTGAGAAAAAGTAAAATTGCTCAATCAAATGGAATAGCTTTTCGTGTAGAAAGCAAATTAGTGGAAGAATTTTTGAAAAAGCTTCCATTTGAGTTAACTCAGGATCAAAAAAAGGTGATAGAAGAAATTAAGGCTGATATGACAAAGGCGGTACCTATGAATAGACTTATACAAGGAGATGTGGGATGTGGAAAAACAGTTGTTGCTTTTATAGCAGCGCTTATTGCCATTGACAATGGATATCAAGTTGCTCTAATGGCTCCAACGGAGATCTTAGCAGAACAACACTATCGCAATTTTAGACAATATGCACAACTTATGACTATTCAATGTGAACTTCTTACAGGTGGCACCCTCCCCTCTAAAAAGAGAGAAATATATCACGGCTTATCAACCGGTTATATAAAATTTGTTATAGGAACTCATGCCTTATTTCAAGAAAATGTGAAGTTTAAAAAACTTGGATTGGTTATAATCGACGAACAACACCGCTTTGGTGTGCTGCAAAGAGCTGCCCTAAGAGAAAAGGCCAAAGATAGCCTGCCCGATACCTTAGTAATGACCGCAACCCCTATACCAAGAACCCTTGCACTTACTGTTTATGGAGATTTAGAATTATCTATTATTAAAGAAATGCCAAAAGGTAGAAAACCTATTCTTACTAAGTTATTTCTTCATTATAATAAAGAAACTGCCTATGAAGCTGTTAAAGCTGAACTGAAAAAAGGGCATCAAGCCTATATTATTTTACCTTTAATTGAAGAATCAGAAAATTTAAACTTAAAAGCTCTTTTAACTTATGGAGAGGAGCTTAAAAATGTCATTTTTAAAGACTTTAAAGTAGGAATACTTCATGGTAAGATGAGCTCCAATGAAAAAGAAAAAATAATGCAAGCCTTCAAAAGAGGTGAGATTGATGTGCTTATATCAACTACAGTTGTTGAAGTAGGAGTTGATGTGCCCAATGCAACAGTTATGGTTATAGAACATGCTGAACGGTTTGGACTTTCTCAATTACATCAATTAAGAGGAAGAGTAGGAAGAAGTGAAAAACAATCCTATTGTTTCTTAATAGCCTATAATATTTCTTTCCAAAGTGATGCCTATAAAAGATTGCAAATTTTGTGTCAAACAAACGACGGCTTTAAAATAGCAGAAGAAGATTTAAAATTAAGAGGGCCAGGAGATATTCTTGGCACTCAGCAATCTGGGTTTTTAGAGTTCAAAAAAGCTGACCCTGTAAAGGATTTAGACCTGCTCCTTTTGGCAAAAGACGCAGCTTTTAAAGTAATCAAAGAATCACCTAATTTAGAAGAATATCCTGCTTTGAAAGAAGAACTTTTTAAAAGATGGGAAGAAAGACTAAAACTCTCAGAGGTTGCTTAGAATAGGAGGTATTTATGGAAGAAAACTTTACTATTGGGATTATAGGTGGTGCTGGTAAAATGGGAAGTCTTTTTAAAAAATTTTTCCAAAAAAAAGGCTTTGAAGTACTCATATCTGATAAAGAAATAGGGCTTCCACTTAATAAACTCCTTAACAAAGCCAAAGTTATCATAATCTCATTACCGATAGAAATATTCCCAAAGGTAGTTATGAAGATGGCACCCTTTGTTAAGGATTCACATTGGATTATGGATATATGTTCTCTTAAATATGAACCAGCAAAAATTATGAAAAAATATCTTAAAAAAGGGGAATTAATAGCTACACATCCTCTTTTTGGACCCTTTGAAGAAGATCTTAGAGGAAAAACCATTGCATATTACCCTTTAAGAGGAAAAAATTTCGCCTCCTGGTTGGTCCCGCTATTTGAAGAAGAGGGAATAAAAATGGTTTCTATTGCACCCAAAAAACATGATGAAGTTATGGCAATTGTTCAAGCACTTAACCATTTCATCCAAATACTTATGGCTAAAACTATTAAAGATACAAAGTTTTCAGTAGAAGAAATTCTCACCCTTTCTACTCCAAGCTTTTTAAAACAAATAGAAATCCTTAGGAGACTTGCTAATCAAGATGAGCACCTCTATGCCCATATCCAACTTAAAAATCCATTTGCTAAAAATATTAGAATGCTTTTTTGTAAAAACTGTAAATTTTTAAACAATGTATTCAATAAAGGGGGAGAAAGATCTTATAAGGTCTTTTTAGAAAATTTCCTTTTAGCGAAAAGTTTAATAAAAGAAGTAGAGACTTTATCTTTATAGAGAAAGAAAAATAAAAAAATTCCACTTAAGATCATTATCAAACAGAGTACCTGCCCCATAGTCATCCAACCCCAGATTAGAGAAAAGCTTTGAGCTGGGACTCTTAGGAATTCAAATAGAAAACGCAAAATTCCATAAAGAATTAGGAATAGAGCAAATTTGGAACCTTCTTTCCAAGGCTTTTTTCTCAAACACCAAAGCAATAGGAATAAAAAAATGCCTGTTACCAAGGATTCATAAAGTTGTACAGGATGCCTTGGAATAGGACCTCCCTCAGGAAAGATCATCCCCCAGGGAAGATCTGTTGGTTTCCCAAATATTTCTCCATTAATAAAATTGCCAATCCTTCCCAAAAAAATCCCTAATGGAGCTGTAACTATTATTAAATCAGCCCAATAAAAAAACCTTTGATTATGCCTTTTGATATAAAAATAGCCAGTAATAATAGCACCTATAGCACCTCCATGAAAGGACATACCACCTTTCCATACAGCAGGAATTTCCCAAGGATGTGTTAGAAAATAATCGGGATAATAAAAAAAACAAAAGCCTAATCTTGCTCCAATAATTAGTCCTATAAAACTATAAAATAAAAGATTTTCAAGAAAGGAATATAAATCTTGTTGCCCTCTCTCTTTTAACTGGTAGCGACACAAAAAGAATGAGGCAAAAAAACTAATCAAATACATTAAGCCATACCAACGCACTTGAAAAGGCCCTATCTTAAAGATAACCGGATCAATTTGAGGATATGTAAGCATCACAAATATCCTTTAAGACACATTCTTCACATTGAGGTTTTTTAGCAAGACATACCTTTCTCCCATGAGCTTGTAAAAGAAGTGGAAAAATAAACCACTCTTCTTTGGGCACAATTTCTAAAAGTTCTTTTTCAATTTTTTGTGGATCCTTAGCTTTAACTAAACCTAATCGCTGAGAAAGACGAGCAACATGTGTATCAACTGGTATGCCTTCTACTATGCCATATCCGTTAGCTAATACAATATTAGCTGTTTTTCTCGCCACCCCTGGTAACATAAGTAACGCGTCCATATCTTTGGGAACTTCTCCTCCATATTTTTCTACTAAAATCTTACAAGTCTCTTTTATATACCTTGCTTTTTGTTGATAAAAACCAGTGCTTTTTATATCTTCTGCTATTTGCTCTAATGAAGCATTTGCAAAGGCCTGAGCATCAGGATATTTTTTAAAAAGCTCTGGGGTTACTTTATTTACTCTTTCATCAGTACATTGTGCAGACAAGATGGTAGCAATAAGTAACTGAAAAGGATTCTCAAAATTTAAAGCTAACTTAGCCTGTGGATACTCCTGTTTTAGCCTCATTATTATACTTTTTACTTTTACGATTATCTCCATTTAAATACCTCCACTCCTTAACTTATTTTAGCCTCTTCAATTAATTTTTGTAGTTCTCTTTCAAAATTTTTCTCTATATCAGGAAGAATATACCTTAGCCCTTTATCCATTTCTATTAGAATTTCTTCGTAGAGAGGTTGCATCTTTAGCTTTAAAATTAATTTTTCTGCCAGGTCCAATAGTTCTATCCTTGAACAAGAGGTGATTTTTTCAACTACTTTAAAAAAAATATATATCCGACATAACTTTTTTATACTGGCCTCAGAAATTTCTCTACCCCCTTCCAAATCTTCTTCAATTGCCATTGAAATTTTTTTAAGTTGATTTAATAAAGGGATTCGAACCTGCTTGTTTACTTGCTCTTTCAGTTGTGAAAATTCATAGGTTACTTCTACATAACCTTTAAAAGTAAAATCCCTACCCAGAAGATTATCCCTAAACCAGGGGGCAAATTCAAGAGATAACAAATCTTGAGCTAATAGATAAGAAAAACCTTTTTCTACAAGTTCCTTCTCTTCTAAGGTTAAATTACCAAAATAAACCTTAGCTATCTTTTCCCAAAGAGAAAGTTTGTAAAGCTGAAGAAGGCTGGCTAAAAATAATTTGGGTGTAAATTGAAATTTTTTTTCTTGTATTGATAAAAAACCTCTTTTATTATAAATTTGATAAAGATTTTTAATCCAATGAAGAGTTAAAAACATTGTCTTATAATATTAAAAGAGGGTATGTACAGCTGACTAAGCTTTAATTTTAATTTTCTTTAGCACTGTAGGTTTTCAATACCTCTTTTATAATTTCTTTTATTTCTTCTAAGGTTAATCTTTTCTTAAAACTTCCTTGTGCTAACTCAGGTCTTCCTCCGCCTTTTAATTCCAGCTTATGAGAAAGCCTTTTAAAAATTTCTCCAGCTGAGTATTTTTTACTTAGCTCCTTAGTTATCATTCCAACCAAAAGTGAGTCTTCCTCCCTCTCCCCAATTAAAAAAATTATACCCTTCCCTAATCTTTCTTTAAAAACATCTCCTATCTCCCTTAACTCGTCCATTCTGTCGGTTTTAAAAGAAGTCACTAATAAATTAATATCTCCTAATCTTTCAACCTCTCTTAATTTTTCCTCAAGAGAGCCTCTGAGCTCCTTTGTTTTTAAGGATTTAATTTCTTTTAATAACATTTCTCTTTCTTCTAAAAGGCTCGCTATTCTTCTCTCTATATCTTTAGGAGAAGTTTTAAGTTGTTGGGCTATATTTTCTAATTTTGCTTCTAAGGTGTTTATATATTGATAAACCTTTTTACCAGCCAGTGCTTCAATTCTTCTTATTCCACTTGCTACACCGGTTTCACTTAAAATCTTAAAAAGACCAATCTCTCCTGTAGCTTTAACATGTGTACCACCACAAAGCTCCATTGAAACTTCATCAATTTTTACAACTCTTACGATTTCTCCATATTTTTCTTCAAAGAAAGCAAGAGCCCCTAATTTTTCAGCTTCCTCTTTTTTCATCCATAAGATTTCTAAAGGATAATTAGCAAGTATCCAGTGATTGACCAAATTTTCAATTTCTAAGATTTCCTTGGAGCTTAATCCTTGAAAATGGGTAAAATCAAAACGCAATCTATTTTCATCAACCAATGAACCCGCTTGTCTTACATGAGGTCCGAGAATTTTTCTTAAAGCTGCGTGAAGTAAATGTGTGGCGGTGTGATGACGAGCTATATCTGCCCTTCTCTTGCGATCTATTTCTAACTCTACTATCTCTCCTTCCTGAAAACTTCCTTCAAGCATCTTTATTCTATGATAAAATAAATCACCTATCTTTTGAACCTCTATAACTTCTGCTTCCCCATTTTCTCCTCTTACCCATCCCCTATCAGCAACCTGACCACCTCCTTGAGGATAAAAAGGGGTAATATCTGTAACTAAAAGATCATCCTTATATACCAAAATTTTTCCTTGAGCTTTGAGTTCATCATATCCTACAAAAAGAGTTTGTACCCCCTCTTGAAGAAGATTTTTTATCTCGTTTGGCACGTTCTCTAAAGCACCTTTCCAAGACTTTCTACTTTCTTCTCTTGCTTTCTCTCTTAACTCTTCAAAACCTTCCATATCAAGCTCTAAACCCAATGGCAAAACATAATCTCTCACCAAATCGTAGGGGAACCCATAGGTATCATATAATTTAAAAATAAATTCTCCTGGCACTCTTTTTATTCCATGCTCTTTTAACTTTTTCACTTCTCTTTCTAAAACTTCTGTTCCAAAATTTAAGGTTTCTAAAAATCTTTCTTCCTCAATTTTTAAAACTTTGGCTACCACTTTTTCATTTCTTTGAACTTCGGGATAGATCTCTCCATATTCCTCAATTACGGGTTTAACAAGTTTGTAAAGAAATGGTTCTTTAAATCCTAAAGTTTTTCCAAATCTTTCTGCTCTGCGAATAATCCGTCTCAAAACATATCCCCTTCCTTCATTAGATGGCATAATACCTTCAGATATAAGAAAGACACTTGCCCTTAAATGATCAAGGATCACTCTAAAGGCAATTTCAATTTCCTTATTTTCTTTGTAATCCCTACCTGAAAACTCAGACAAAAGAGTTCTCAATCCTGAAAATAGATCTGTTTCAAAATTAGAAGGGACCCCTTGAATAACAGCTGTAATACGTTCTAAGCCCATTCCAGTATCTATACTTGGTTTAGGAAGCGGTTTTAGTTCTCCTTCTTCAGTTTTTTCATACTGCATAAATACAAGGTTCCAAATTTCAAGAAAACGGTCACAATCACAGCCTGGCATAC
>JBKBJB010000033.1:0-7988 GCA_046294055.1 Caldimicrobium sp. | reverse complement strand
TTGGAGAATGTAAAGGAAAAGTTCTTTCAACACCGATTCCAAAGGAAACCTTCCTTACAGTAAAGGTTGCAGAAAGACCGGATCCCCTACGTCTTATAACTATACCTTCAAAAACTTGTACCCTTTCTTTTTCATCACCTTCTTTTAATTTATAATGAACTCTTACAGTATCTCCTGGAGCAATTTTCGGAAGGTCTGTTTTTATATAAGATTTTTCAACTTCTCTTATTACAGGAAACATATTTTTATCCTCCTTTTTAGAACTGGAAGGTAAATTATAACATCTTCTTTCAATTTGTCAAACTAATGTTTAAATGCCCTCTGACCGGTAAACATCATAGCCACAGGTGGGTAAGCTTCGTTACATGCTTGAATAACCTCCCAGTCTCTCACAGAACCACCTGGCTGAAGAATAGCGCTAATCCCCTGTCTTATAGCGACATCAGCTGCATCCCTAAAAGGTAAAAAGCCATCAGAGACCATAACAGCATTAATTAAGCCTGCTTTATCTTTTTTAGTTTGCTCATCTATTTCATCTTTTTGTTCTTTGGGCCTTAATCCCTTCTCTATCTCTAACTCTAATTGTTTATAGGAAATTTTATAATTACTATAACAGAGCCAATCAGCATAATTTCTATAAGCCTTGAAGATAGCAATTTCAGTGCAACCAACTCTATCTTGCTCCCCTGTTCCAATAGCAACAGTCCTTTCATTTTTAATAAAAAGCACAGAATTTGAAGTAACACCAAGTTCTATAGCCCAACCAAAGATCATATCCCTTATTTCTCTTTCATCAGGTTCTCTTAAGCACCTGTATTCCACACCATCTTTTACGGCATAAGCAGGTTTTAAGTCCTCTTTACTTAAAATTCTATTTTTTTGAGAAACCTGCAGTATAATTCCTCCATCTATAAGACTTTTAAATTCAATATAAGGTGTTTTAGCATACTCAGTAAGTTTATCCATTCGTTTTATGCGAAGGATGCGTAGATCTTTTCTTTTCTTTAGAATTTCAATAGCACCTTCTTCATAGTCAGGTGCACCAATTACTTCAAAGTAATGTTCAACGATAGCTTCTGCACAGGCTTTATCTACTGCTCTATTTAAAGTAATAGCACCTCCAAAAGCAGCCACTCTGTCTGCACTCCAAGCTCTAAGAAAAGCCTCTTCTAAGGTTGTACCATAGGCTACTCCACAGGGATTATTATGTTTAACAATAACACAACAGGGTTTTTCCATTAAGTACCTAAGAATATTTAACGAATTGTCCACATCTGTAAGATTAGTTTTACTGGGGTGTTTACCAAATTGAATAAAATCTTGTTCTTTTAAGCTTGACACAAGTCCTTTCCCGGGAGTGATAAATTCAACTTCACCTAAAATGAGATTCCCTGCAACTAATTCATATAAAGCTGCCTCTTGGTCAGGATTTTCTCCATAACGTAATCCCCTTCTTTCATTTACTCCAGGTTCAACTTCTAAATCCCAAGTTCTTTTTTTATAGATAAGGGTTTGATCCCCAAAGGTAATCCTTATTTCTGAGGGGAAATGATCTCCTACAATCGTTCTATACATTTTTTTTAGGTCCTCTGCCATTTTTTTCACCTCCTAATGATATTTATATAAAATCTTGTTAAAAAAACATTCTTTGTCAAGGTCTAATATTTTTTAAATTTTGGGAAAACTTGATGATTTCTTCAGCAATCTTCCAAGTAACTCCAGGTTTACCAAGAAGACCACTTATGTGTTGCAATTCTTTTTTAATTTCTTCTCCTTTAGAAAGTACTTCTTCTAAAGCTGCCGCTAAATCTTCTGGAGATTGCTTGTTTTGTACGATTTCTGGATAAACTTCCTTTCCCAAGATTAAATTGGGAAGACTTATATAGGGCACTTTGACTAATTTTTTTGCTAAAAAATACATCCAAGGAGGCAGGCTATAAGTTACTACAGCTGGGGTTTGTAATAAGGCAGCTTCCAGCGTGATAGTGCAAGAAGGGCAACATGAGAATATTTTAAGATTTCATAGGGCATATTCTCTAAAACAAGCATTTCGCTTTTAACCTCTTCCCATAAGGGGGAATTTTTAAGGCCCTGTGCTTTACTAAGGATTCCTACAGAGTTAGGGTTTCTTTTTTTAAATTTTTTAAAAACTTTTATAAAAAGGGGTAAATGCCTGGCAACCTCTCCTTCTCTACTTCCTGGGAAAAAACTAACTATAGTTTTATCTTCCTGAAGTCCATAGATCGTATAAAATAATTCCTTAGATTGATTAACCTTTACTATATCTACTAATGGGTGACCATAATACCTAACAGGAATTTCGTACTTTTTAAAAAATTCTTCTTCAAAAGGTAGTATCACAAATAATAAATCAACTGAAGATTTAAGGATTTTTATTCTATTCTTATACCAAGCCCAGATTTGGGGTGCTACATAATAAATAACAGGATAGTTAAGTGATTTAGCAAGTTTGGCTACCTTTAGATTGAAGCCAGGAAAGTCAACTAAAATTACCAGGTCCACTTTTCTTTTACGCAAAATATCTTCTACTTTTCTATAAATAAACAAATATTTTTTCAACTCCGATGGTTTTGGTATACCTACCAAAGAAAGTGCTTCTGCATTAAAAAGAATTTCTGCATCAGTTCCCCGAAGTTTTGGGCCACCTATTCCAAGAAAATGAAAAGAAGGGTTAAGTTCTCTTATTTTCTTTACCAAGAGAGAAGCATATAAATCTCCTGATAATTCACCTGTAATTATTAATACCTTCATTAAACTAACCTACCTTTATATTATATGAAAGATTTTTTTCCACTTCTTTTTTAATTTCTAAAGCGAGCTTTAGAGCTGGTAACGCTTCTTTTATCGAGGGATAAACTTCTCTTTTTTCAATAAGTGCCAGCAGAAAGGCTTTTAATTCTTCTTTTAAAGGATCATCCTCTGAAAATTTTTCTTCTTCCAAAATAAAGTCTTTGGTTTTTTTGTTAGGTTTTATTTCAAGATATGATTTCTCTAAGGTGTCTATGCTATAATAAATACCCTGTTCAAAAACTCTAAATTTTCTTTGACGAGAGAGGGAAATGCGGCTAGCAGTTAAATTACAGGTAGTTCCGTCTTTAAAGACTATTCTTACATTTACTATATCAGGTTTATCAGTAAAAAGAGGTGCTCCAACAGCATGGAGAAAATTAATTTCAGCTTCTTTTTTTAGCAAGAGCACTAAATCAAGGTCGTGAATCATAAGGTCCAAAATTACATCAATATCTAAATTTCTCTCTACAAATGAGTTTAATCTGTGAGCTTCGATAAAAAGAGGTTTTTTTACTTTTTTAAGCAGTTTATGCACAACCTTTTGATATCTTTCAATATAGCCAACTTGAAAAGGGATTTTTTTTCTTTCTGCTATTCTCATTAATTCTTCAGCTTGTTCTAAGTCGTTAGATATAGGTTTTTCTAAAAATAGGGCTTTTCCTGCAATGAGAATTTCTTTGGCAATATTGTAATGAGTGGAGGTGGGAGTTGCTACAACCACAGCGGAGACCTCAGAAAATGTCTCCTTCAAATTGTCTGTGATAGCTATTTTTTTCCCATATTTGGTGATCAAATATTTTTGTATGTGCTGCAGTTTTTCTGTGTCGATATCCACAAGAAATTTTAAATCTGCTTGAGGTAGTTCACAGAGCTTTTCAGCATGAAATTTTCCTAAATGACCCACGCCAATAAGAGCTACTTGTATTTTTTTACTCATAGAATTTATTTTACACCTACGATAGAGATTTGATACTGGTTAGCTAATTCTAAAGCTTTTTCCTGTTGAAGAAAGAAAGTTTTTCCAGCCTCGAGTGCCAAGACTTTAGCTTTTGCCTTAACTAAGGTCTCAACAGTTCGAAATCCCGCCACAGGCAAATCTAACCTTAAATCTTGTTGAGGTTTGGCAATTTTAACAACAATGGCTTGAGTCCTCAATTTCCCGCCTCTTAAGATAGTTGCATCAGTTCCTTCCATAGCCTCTACAGCTATAGTCATTTTATCTTTTACCACAACACATTGTCCAATATCAAGTTCACCAATGGCTTTCGCTATCTTAAAACCATAATATATATCTTCCCACTCCTTTGGAGTAGGAGACCTCAAGGTGTAGACTTTTTCTTTCGCTAAAAATTTTTTTAAAAATTCTGCAGGGCCTCTTACAGTAAAACCTTCCGTCTCCAATTCCTCAATTAAAGCCTTAAGAAGGGTATTATCTTCTCTGTTGCTAAGTTTTTGCCATAAAGCTAAGGCTCTTCTATCTGGTAGATTAAAACGTATGGCTAAACTTTTTTCAATCTTACCTAAAAAGATAAGATCTATGATTCCCTCCTCTTTGAAAATTTTTATTAATTTCTCAAGTTGACCAATGTAGATTTGATGTACTTTGTCCACTATCTTTTGGAGATTTTTGGCTTGTTTTTTTGAAAAGGTTAGAGCTACTACTTGATAATTTAAATTTTTGAGTTCCTTAGCTAAAATAAGAGGAAATTCGCCTTCTCCAGAGATAAGCCCTATTTTTGAATTACCTGTCTCTTCAGACATCTTCACCTTCAAAAGGTTTTCTTCTCATAATGCCCTGTTTAGAAGGAGTTTCTAAGAATTTAATTAATTTTGCTATAATAGGGTCTTCTTTAAAGATATCTTTTAATTCTTGAATAACCTCTTTTAAAGTTGCAGGGCCATCAAGAAAAATTCCTAAAGCCTGTGAAATTTTACGGATTTCTTCTTTGCCCATTCCAGACCTTCTTAGCCCAACCAGATTTAAGCCTTGTATTTTAGCAGGGATTCCAAAGACCTTCACATAAGGAGGTACATCTTTGTCAACACCTGTCATTCCACCTATAAATGCATAACAACCAATTCTGCAAAATTGATGAACCGCAGAGAAACCTCCAAAAACTACATGGTCCTCTACCTTTACATGTCCGCCTAAGGTAGCATTGTTGGACATAATAATAAAATTGCCTACTTCACAATCATGGGCAATATGTACATAACTCATTAACATACAGTTATTTCCTATCTTAGTAATTCCTTTATCTTTAGTTGTTCCTCTATGGATTGTAACAAATTCTCTAATGATGTTATTATCTCCAATTTCTACAAAGGTTTTTTCCCCCTTGTAGGCTATATGTTGAGGAGGTGTGCCAATTACAGCAAAGGGCCCTATTTGGTTATATTTACCAATATGGGTATGACTTTCAATATAGGTGTTGGCTTTTATGATCGTTCCTTCTCCAATCCTAACTTTAGCACCAATATAAACATTAGGCCCAATAACAACCCCCTCTCCTAATTCAGCTTCTTTATCAATATAAGCTGTTGGATGGATTTTAGTCATTTTTGTGATCAATCATAGCTGCAATAATTTCTGCCTGGGCTACGATTTTTTCTCCCACCCTGGCTGTAACAGTAGTTCTAATTATATGTCCTTTGCGTTTAAATTTTTCAGCTTCTATAATAAGAGTATCACCAGGATAAACCGGACTTTTAAAACGAACATTTTCTAAACCAGCTAAAACAAAAAGTTTATCTCTGCATTCAGGAAAGCATTTTTTTAGATAGATACCCCCAGTTTGTGCCATTGCCTCTAATATTAAAACACCAGGCATAATAGGATTACCAGGGAAATGGCCCTGGAAAAAATATTCATTGTGGCTTACCTGCTTTACTGCCTTTATATATTCCTTTTCTTGATTAAGCTCAATAACCTTATCCACCATTAAAAAGGGATATCTATGTGGTAGTAATTCCAATATCTCTCTTGCTGAGATTTCCTTTAAATTTTCCATATGTCCTCCTAAATCTAAAATTTTTTAAACATAAACTTCAAATTTTTAAGAAGTATAATATCATAAAAGAAAAAACCTTACAAGGAAAAAAGATGAAAAAGGAATATCAAGAGTTGCTAAATTTAATCCAAGAAGAATTTCCTTTAGAAGAAAGACCTTTTGCTGCCTTGGGGAAAAAAGTAGGATTAACAGAGCAAGAAGTGATAAATTTTTTCAATGAATTAAAAGAAAAGAGAATTTTAAGACATTTAGGTGCAAGTCCTGATTCTTCGAAACTTGGCCATTTTACCTGCTTATGTGCCTGCCATCTTCCAAAAGAAAAAATTCCCCTTGCAGAAGAAATAGCCAATCTTCCAGAAGTGACCCATGCCTACTTACGAGATCATTTTCTAAATTTTTGGTTCACCATAGTTTTGCCTGATAAAAACGAATTAGAGAACTATTTAAAGAAACTTCAAGAAAAATATGCAATAGAAATCAAAGCCTTTCCAGCTTTAAAGAAGTTTAAAGTTAAGGCAATTTTTCTCTTAGAAACTTGATATTGAAATAAATTCTTAAAAAAAACTTCCTAAAGTTGATTTACCAGTTGAATAACACCTGAAGTAGGAAGACCGTAACCAATCTAACAAGTCATAAGATTAGCTGAAAAAGTGAGATCCTTTCAGTCTGGTCAAGAAAAGGTTGAAATTTTTAAGTTCTATTTTTATTTATATATTTAAGATTGTAGAGAAAGAGAAAAAAAATCGTCAGATTAAGCCTAAGTAAGTTGATGTTGCAAATCGCTTGTGGAATCTACTCGCTACATCAGATGAAAATTTAGAGAAATAGCTTTAAATTTTGGGGTCTTTAGGTCCCTTTTTTAATTTTATAAACACATAAAGGCTTATAATGATTAGGCAAAAAATAATCACTCCATAGGAGCCCTTTTGTAAATATTCTTTTAGCATAGCTTCATTTTTTCCAAAGTAATAACCTATTATTCCTAAAAAGGTGCACCAAAGGAAGGCTCCTAAAGAGGTATAAATGATGAAAAGAACTAAGGACATTTTTGCAAAACCAGCCGGAATAGAAATAACATGTCTTAGTCCAGGGAGTAGGCGCCCTATGAAAGTGCTAATGTGCCCATGATTGTGCCAAAATTTTTCAATTTTATAAAAAGAAGCTTCTGGAAGTAAAAAATAAAACCCATATTTGCGAAGAAATTTCAAAAAAGCAGGTCTTCCAAATTTTAGAGCAAGAAAATAGTTAAAGAGAGCTCCCGCTAAGCTTCCTAAAGTGCCAGCAAAGATTATTTCCAAGAAAGAAAGTTTTCCTTGTGATGCTAAATAAGCTGCAGGGGGAATAATTATCTCACTTGGAATAGGAATTAAGGTTGATTCAAGCGCCATAAGGAAAAAAACACCTAAATAAGAGCTTTTTTCAAACCAGGCTAAAAAGTATTGTAAAAGCTCTTTAATCCAAAGTGGTATTGTTTCCATAATAGAGGATTAAATTTTAATTTGTCCTATTTAAAATACAAGAGTTTATACTTCTTAGCACTTATTCCTTAAAATTTATACTTGCTGATAAAAAAAGAAGCGGCTTTGGGAATAGGCAAAATTTATTAGTCAAAAAAACTCGGTGGGGCTTTACGAGACTATTGCAAAAACTTAAGAATTCGGTAATTTCAAGATTAGATTAGGCTTATTTTTTGCAACTTGCAAACTTTTCTAAAAGAGATTTAATAATAAATTAAATTGATTATTAAAGGAGGTGTGTCATATGATTATTATCCTTGAGCCAAATATTACTCAAGATTCTCAAGAATTTAAAGAGTTGATGGAATATTTAAATCGATTTCCCCACTTGCAGGTAAAGGTTATGGAGCACAAAGGAGTAACGAGGAACCTTATAGAAGTTCATCTCATAGGGGAGGATTATATGGTTTCCCAAGAGGAAGTAGAAAATTTACCTGGAGTGGAGAAAGCGATTAAAGTTACTGCAAAATATAGATTGATAGGAAGACACGGTGCTTTAATTGACTTAGGGTTTGAATACATGGGATTACAATTTAATCAGGAAAATTTTCTTATATTTGCAGGCCAATGTGCTGTTGATACTTATGAAAACGCTGAAGCTGTATTTAAAGCTTTAAAAGAAGTTGGTCTTTTTTGTGAATTAATGGGG
>JBKBJB010000032.1:0-8343 GCA_046294055.1 Caldimicrobium sp. | reverse complement strand
CACCTCTTTTATATAAGTAGATAAAGCTTCCTTAAAGAGAGAAAATCCCTGAAGATAGGATTTAACAAATTTAGGCCTCATCTCCGGAAATAAGCCCATTACATCGTGAAAGACAAGAATTTGTCCATCAGTATGAGGTCCTGCGCCTATCCCTATAGTAGGTATTTTTAAATTTTCTGTAATAATCTTTGCAACTTCTGCTGGCACGCATTCTAACACAATAGCAAATGCCCCTGCTTCTTCCAAAGATAGAGCAGACTCTAAAAGCTCCTTTGCAGTCTCAATATCTTTTCCTTGAACCTTTAATCCCCCCATTTCCATACTTCTTTGAGGTGTAACTCCTATATGGGCTAACACTGGTATTCCTGCTTTAACTATAGCAGAAATTACCTCTACAACCTCTTTTCCGCCCTCAACTTTTACACCGTGACATCTCCCCTCTTTTACAAATCTTCCCGCATTATAGACAGCTTGCTCTACAGAGATTTGATAGCTCATAAAAGGCATATCTCCAATACGTAAAGTATTAGGTGCTCCCTTTTCTACGGCTTTACAAAATATAAGCATTTCCTCCATAGTGATAGGAAAGGTATCCGGATAGCCAAGCATTACCATACTTGCAGAATCTCCAATAAGAATGAAATCACAGCCTGCTTCTTCTACCAATTTGGCTGAGGTATAGTCATAGGCTGTAATTCCTACAATTTTTTCCTTTCCCTTTTTCTCAATAAGAAACCGAGGAGAAATTTTAAAAAGAGACATTGAGGAGGTTCCTCTTTTTAAGATATTCTTCTCCTAACTTTGTCAGAATTCTTCCCCGTTTTGTTCTTGCAAGAAAGCCCAATCTAATGAGTGAAGGCTCACAAATTGTTTCCAATTCCTCTGGGCTTATTTTAGAAGCTAAAGCTAAGGCATTCAGTCCCACAGGTCCACCATTATAAAGTTTATATAAAGTAAGAAGACATCTTCTATCGGATGGGGTTAATCCCCATTCGTCAATGTCTAAAAGTTTAAAGAACTCAG
Source organism: Caldimicrobium sp. (assembly GCA_046294055.1). GTDB lineage: Bacteria > Desulfobacterota > Thermodesulfobacteria > Thermodesulfobacteriales > Thermodesulfobacteriaceae > Caldimicrobium. Next base: position 7,320 of record JBKBJB010000032.1, on the reverse strand, counting down.
CAACTTCGCTTTCCTTTATTTCTATCTTTCTTACCTTAGCAACTTTTCTTTTATGATAAACAAATTCCCTAAGTCTTCTTAGAAGGTTAAGGGCTTGCCTGGGGATGCCCTTTGAAGCTTTTGCTAATTTTAAAGCCACCTCATCTGTAAGTATCATATTTAAAGCCTTTGCAGCTTTTTGAAGGATGAGTTTAAGTTCTTCCTCTATGTAATACTCCAATCGAAAGGAAAGATGAAACCTATCAATAAGGGGCTCAAGTAGGAGATTAGGTTTATTTGTGGCTCCAATTAAAGTAAATTTAGGGAGAGTAATCCTAATAGTTTTTGCTGTTTGATTTTTACCAATCAATATATCTAAAGCAAAGTCTTCCATAGCTGAATAGAGAAGTTCTTGACACGGTTTAGGCAATCTGTGAATTTCATCGATAAAAAGAATATCACCTTCTTTAAGAGAGGTAAGTATCCCTGCGATAACTCCAGGCTTATCTAAAACAGGCCCAGAGGTTATTTTAAATTCTCTTTTTAATTCTAAGGCAATAAGTCGAGCCAAGGTAGTTTTGCCAAGTCCAGGGGCACCTATAAAGAGTGTATGAGGGAAAACATCTCCTCTTTGATAAACAGAAGAGATATAAATGGAAAGCTCCTCAAGAATTTGCTTTTGTCCAATGAATTCCGATAAACTATTGGGTCTTAGATTTACCATTTTTAATAAGAATACCTAAATTCACAAAAAGGTCAAGTTTAAATAAAATACAAATTTCTGTATGTAAATATAACAAAGTTTTCAAGCATTTGTAAGAACCTATGTGCATTTAATCCCTAAATGATATCAACGCTGTTGCCCATAACATATCTTTTATAATGCTTTCTCAGAGAAGATAATTTTTGTAGCTTAGGTTTTTGCCTGTGAAATTTAGGAAAATTAATAGTGAAAAAGGTAAAAAGGGTGATATAGTATATAAGGTCTATTATGAGATAATAGTAGTCTAAAGAGAGGTGGGTAAGATGAATTTGCTTGAAATAAAGGACCTTTGGGTAGAAGTGGAGGGGAAGTTGGTATTAAAAGGAATTAATTTAACTTTACCAGTAGGGGAAACTCATATTATTTTTGGTAGAAATGGGTCTGGGAAGACTACTTTACTTATGACTATTATGGGTTTTCCTGCATACAAAGTTCGGGAAGGTCAAATTATTTTTAAAGGAGAGGATATAACCAGTCTTCCTCCTTATGAGAGGGCAAGGAAAAGCATCGGCATAATGTTTCAGAGGCCACCTACGATAAAAGGGGTTAAATTGAGAGAGATTCTTAAACTATGTGGAAAAAAAAACGGATTGAAAATTGAGGAATTAGCTCGAGCCTTTCATTTTGAAGAGTTTTTAGAAAGAGAGCTTAATAAAGGTTTTTCCGGAGGGGAGATCAAAAAAAGTGAGCTTTTACAATTGTTTATGCAAGATCCAGATTTAGTGCTTTTGGATGAACCAGAGTCAGGGGTTGACTTAGAAAATATTCATTTAATTGGGACGATGATTAAAAGAATCCTTCAAAAAGAGGTACATTATCCAAGGCAAAAAAGTGGGTTAATTATTACTCATACAGGATTAATACTTAAATATGTTACTGCGGACAAAGGTTATGTAATTATGGATGGTGAAATTTATTGTGAAGGTAATCCAATGGAAATTTTTGATGGCATTCAAAAGTATGGTTATGAAGGATGTCAACAATGTTTAAAAAGGCTCAAGAAATAAAAAGGGGGTTAAAATGGATTTTCAGATAGATCCTAATCAGTTTAAGTCAGCCAAAGAAGTCAAAAGTTTAGATGATATTTTTGAGCTTTCTCCAGAGGAAAGGGAGCGATTAAGGATATTAGGAATAGATGAGAGTATACCCCATGAAGGAGAATATATCCAAGTAGATGCAATGCCTCTGGTATGTAGAAAAAGAGTTGAAGGTCTTGAGATTATACCTATAAGAGAGGCTATGAAAAATTTTAAAGAATTTGATAAATATTATTGGAAAATTCTTTCGCCTGAAAAAGATGAATTTACCAAGGCTACTGCAGAAGATCTGGATGATGGCTATTTTATAAGGATTTTACCTAAGGTGAAACTTACCTTTCCAGTACAAACCTGTTTATATATCAGGAGTGAACAAATAGCTCAAAAGGTGCATAATATTGTTATAGTTGAGGAAGAGGCAGAACTTAATCTTTTGACATCTTGTTCAGTCCATCCTAAAATTAGATCAGCTCTTCACATCGGAGTTTCGGAGTTTTATGTAAAAAGGCGTGGAAAATTAACTTTCACTATGGTGCATATGTGGGGGGAGAATATTGCCGTACGCCCAAGAACAGGAATTTTAGTAGAAGAAGAAGGAATTTATATTTCTACCTATGTAAGTCTCTTTCCAGTTAAAACTATTCAAGCTTCTCCTATATGTAAACTTGCTGGAGAAGGTGCCAGTGCCTCCTTTATTAGCATCATTGCAAATCATCCTGGTTCTCATCTTGATATAGGAGGAGAAGTTTATTTAGAGGCTGAAAATACGAAAACAGAACTTATTTCAAGAAATGTAATTTACGGGGGAACCAATATTTCAAGAGGGAAAATAATTGCACTTAGTCCAAAGGTAAAAGGTCATTTAGAGTGTCAGGGTCTAATGTTAAGGGATGAAGGATGGATGCAAGCTATACCTGAACTTCAAAGCAAATTTTCTGATGTTGAACTTACTCATGAGGCTGCAGTGGGGAAAATTGCAAGAGAAGAAATAGAATATCTTATGGCAAGAGGTTTAACTGAAGAAGAAGCAACTTCCCTTATTGTTAAAGGCTTTCTTTCTGTAAAGATTGAAGGATTATCTAAAGAGCTTCAAAGCCAGATTGATAAAACCCTGGAATTGGCAAAATTAGGATTTTAGTAATGAAAGAAAAACCTTGGTTAAAAAATCTTACCCCCTATCCCCCAGGTAAAACTATTGAAGAAATAAAAAAGGAAATAAAAATCACAGGCCCTTTTTATAAGCTTAATTCTAATGAAAATCCTCTGGGACCTTCACCAAAAGTAATTAAAGCCTTGGAGAATGCTCTTAATGAAATACACCTTTATCCTGAAGCAAGCTATTTCACCTTAAGAAAAGCAATCGCTGAAAAGTGGGGCCTAAGTCCTGAAGAAGTTATCCTTGGAAATGGTTCCAATGAGGTACTTGAATTCCTATATAAAGCCTATTTAAATAGGGGAGACCAAATTATCATAAGTTATCCTTCCTTCCTTATGTATAAAAAATTTGCTGAAATTTACGGAATTAAATACAAAAAAATTCCTTTAAGGAAAGATTTAAAACATGACCTAAAAAAGATAAAAAGTTCCCTTACTGCAAGGATAAAAGCTATTTTTATAGATCATCCTCATAATCCTACTGGGCAGTGCCTAACAAGAGAAGAATGGGAAGAATTTTTTAAAGAATTACCTTCTGAAGTACTCATTGTTATAGACGAAGCCTATGGTGACTTTATAGATGATCCTCATGTTCCCCTGGGTATAGAATTTTTGAAAAGGAGTTATCCAGTTTTAATTACTCGAACTTTTTCCAAAGTATATGGTTTAGCTGGGCTTCGTTTAGGTTATGGCATCTCTTCCAAAGAAATTGTATCCACTTTAAATAAAGTGCGTCAGCCCTTTAATGTGAATTATTTAGCAATTGTAGCCGGGCTTGCAGTATTAGATGATCTTTCCTATCAAAAAGAAAGTATTTCCTTAGTGTTAAACGGAAGAAAATTTCTTACTGAAGAGCTCGTCTCCCTTGGGTTTAAAGTTTATCCTTCCCAGGCAAATTTTATTATGGTTGATTTTGGATCATTGGTAGATGAAATATATAACAACTTAATAAAAGCGGGGATTTTTGTAAGACCCCTTAAAGCTTATGGATTTGAAAATGCACTTCGGATTACAATAGGAACTAAAGAAGCTAATGAAAGGCTCTTAAAAATTATTAAAGAAATACTTTCTCATAAACATTAATCATAGGAAAATTGCCTTAAAATTTATCTGGGAATGCTAATTTGGACTCAATTGACAAATGAGTGAGAAGGATTAAATTTTTAATGGATCATCTTAATTCTTAAGGGTCAGGAGAATGTTTATGAATAAGTATAATAATATAATGTCTCCAGCTTTAGCAACAGAAGGAAAAGGAGTGAAGGTGCTTTTTGCAGAGTTTGTAAATAAAGATTATCTTTTTGGTTATATAAGTCGGATAATTTATGGAGAGTCGGGGCTGCAGAATATTTATATTCTTGAGAATAAGTTTTGGGGAAGAATGTTTTTTATAAATAATAATCTTCAATTTACTTCACGGGATGAATTTATTTACCATGAAGCTTTGGTGCATATACCTGTGCAAGCTGCTCCTGAGGGATTTGTAAAAAGAGTATTAATCTGTGGAGGAGGAGATTATGGGGCAGCAAGAGAGATTTTAAAATATCCTTATGTGGAAGAAGTCATTATAGTAGATATTGATCCCAATGTTCCTAAATTAGTGGAGGAGTATTTTCCTGAATTACTTCCTCAAGATCCAAAAGATAAGAGATTAACGCTTATTACTGATGATGCTTATGTAGTTGTAGAAAAGTATGTTAAGGAAAACAAAAAATTTGATTTAGTGATTATAGATTCTACAGATCCAGATATAGGAGAAACTACCCAGGAGTTATCTCATGCACTTTTTGGTGTTGATTTTCATAAAAAACTCAAGATTATTTGTCCTCATGGTATTATCGTGCAACAATGCGGGACTCCCTTTACGATGAAAAATATTCTATCCGGTGTATATAAGATTTACAAAGAGGTATATCCAGAGGAAGAGATTTATGTTTATCGAGCAAATGTGCCCTCCTTTGGTAGTGATAATGCCTTTATTATGCGATGCCCTTTTAAAAATCCAGAAAATCCAAAGGGTATAGAGCCAGGTGATACTAAATATTATAATTTTGAAGTCCATAAAGCATCCTTTGCTTTGCCGAAATTTTGGAAGGAGGCTTTAGAAGTATGAAAGTTCTCGGTTTATTAGGAAGTCCCCATAAGAATGGCGGAACTGCTCAATTTTTACTTGCTGCTTTGAAAGCTGCAGAGAGAGAAGGTGCTCAAGTTTCTTGGTATTCCCTATATGATGGAGAAATAAAACCTTGCGTGGGTTGTATACAAAATGAAGGAATACAATGTAAATTTCCCTGTATCTTCGAAGATTATGGCAAAATTTTATTAGAAAAAATTTACGAAGCAGATGGTTTTATCTTAGCTACTCCTATTTATTAGTTTGCGCCTTCTGGTGTAGTTAAAAACCTTATAGATAGAATGACTTGTATGGAAAATATGGTGGCCTTAAATGTAGGATTACTTGTAGCCAAAACGATAGCTATCCTTAAAGGTAAAAAAACAAAACTTTCTTATGTTGAAGATATGGCACTTCTTGAGGAGATTAGAAAGGAGGTTTTAACTGAGCTTAATATTACTACAAAAGGTAAATTCCATGTCAGAGGATTTGGCTACCTCCGTTATTAAAGCGATTTTTGAGAGAAGAAGTATAAGAAGATTTTTACCTCAAAAACCTAAAAGAGAAGAAATTTTAAAAATAATTGAAGCTGGCATTTGGGCTCCTTCAGGTCATAATAATCAACCTTGGAGATTTATTATTATATGGTCCGATGAGGTAAAAGAAAAACTTTCAAAGTTAACCGTTTATTCTCAGTTAGTTAAAAGAGCTCCCGTTTTAATTGGTGTTTTTTTAGATAGAAAAGCTATGTATCATCAAATTAAAGATCATCAATCAGCAGGCGCTTGTATCCAAAATATTATGTTAGCAGCTCATAGCCTTGGGCTTGGGACCTGTTGGTTGGGAGAGATTTTAAATAAGGAGACCCAAGTAAAAGAAGTTCTTGGCCTACCTATAGAAGAGTATGAAATGTGTGCCCTTGTAGCTGTTGGTTATCCTAATGATAATAGTAAGAGAGCTGGAAGAAATCCTCTTTCCTCTTTTATTCTTAAAGAAATGTAGTAAAGTTTATTTATGGAATAAATCAAAAAGGAGGTACGAGGTTATGTTTAAAGTAAGATTTTTATTGTTTATTATGATTTCTATGTTCTTGCTTTTATCCTGTAAAGGAGGTAGTCCTGGAATAGGAAAATCAACTTGTCCTAAACTTGAAGATTTTCAAAAGGTTTTACATACCTTGCCGCAAGGTATTGTTTTAGAAAAGATTGAAAAAACACCCATCTCAGGGCTTTGTGAAGTAGTGATAAAACTTTCTGATACTGATAAAACAATTTTTTATACTGATTCTTCGGGTAAATTCATCATAAGCGGTAATATTATTGAAATCGGTACAATGAAAAATCTAACTGCAGAAAGACTTGCTATTTTGAATAAGAGAATGCTTAATGAAGAACAAATGAAAGAATTGGAAAAAGTAGTAGCTTTCACCTGGGGGAAGGGAGAAAAATATATTTATTTTATAACTGACCCAGATTGTCCTTTTTGTAAACAGGCTGAAAGGATGTTAGAAGATTTGGTGAAAAAAGGATTAATTTCAGTGAAGGTGATTTTTTTTCCTATAGAGCAAATCCATCCGCAAGCTAAAGAAAAAGCTATCTCTATTCTTTGTGATAATAAAGGATATGAGGGGTTAAAAAGTGGATATTTAAGTAAAAACCAGTGTGAGAAAGGCAAAGCTAAAGTTGAGGAAAGTATAAATGTTGTTCAAAAAATAAAGATTAAAGGGACCCCCACTTTTGTTTTTCCTGATGGAGAAATGAAAAGTGGAGTACTTCCACCAGATGTAATCTTAAGTAAATTAGGTGTAAAATAGTACTATATGTTGTCTCATAATGAATGGAAATATTTATTTACTTTAGTGAGAGAGACTCTTAAGGCAGCTTTCGAAAAAAGATCCTTGGTAAATTTAGCCCCTTCAAGGGAGGAATTTCCCCATCTTTATGAAAAAAGAGGAGTGTTTGTAACTCTTTTTATAAAAGGGGAATTAAGGGGTTGTATAGGAAATTTAGCACCAGAGCGTCCTCTTTATAAAGAGGTGGTAGAAGTAGCTTTAAATTCTGCTTTTAAAGATCCGCGCTTTCCTCCTTTAGAAAAAAAAGAACTTGACGAAATAGAGATTGAAATATCTTTGCTATCCCCTATGAAGAGAGCAAAAGTTGAGGATATAGAAGTAGGGAAACACGGAATCTTTATAAAAAAAGGATTTTATAGAGGTATTTTATTGCCGCAAGTAGCTGTAGAGCATAACTGGGATAGAGAGACCTTTTTAAAAT
>JBKBJB010000031.1:0-8491 GCA_046294055.1 Caldimicrobium sp. | reverse complement strand
AAAGGTAGAGTTTCTTAGGGTTAAGAAAAAAAATAAGGTAATACTAAATATCAGGGAGGCGATGAGAAGGCAAAAAAGACAAAACCTTTCGTATTCTAAAAATTGTCTAAGAATAAAAACACTCTCTGAAAAAAGTCCTCCTGCTAAAAAAAACAGAATAGTGTAAAGAAAAAGGCTTCCTTGAGTTTTAGTATAAAGCACGAAAAATATAAGGAGCATTAGAAAATAAACCATCCCTATGAGAAGAAAAGTTTTTTTTGGGAAAAGAGTAAAGAAAGAGACTATTTCACAGCCCTTTTCCAGACAGAGGGTTTTCCCAAAGAGATTTAAGACATATTCTGCCGCGATAAGAGAAACTCCGAGAAAAAGCAAAAAATAGAGAAGAAAATTTAAAGTTTTTGACCTTTTTTTCTTCATTTAACCTTTAGAATTTTTGCAAAAAGAGCTTTTAAGCTCTTTAAAACTCATATTTACAATATACCACGGATAAGGAATTATGCAATTTATTTCATATTTATTGTTTGGCTGAAATGTTTGGTTGTAAATGCAGTTTTAGGGGGGCTTGTCTTTCAATAACCCTTACCCTGTAAGGATTTAATATTTATTTAGATAGCCAAAAAAGGAAATTAAGAGGATTAATATGGTAAAGCCGATACCTATAAACCACTTAAAAAATTCAAATCTCTTATCCATTTCTCTTTGCAGTGCTTCAAATCTTGTATTCATTTCTCTTTGCAGTGCTTCAAATCTTGTATTCATTTCTCTTTGCAGTGCTTCAAATCTTTTATCTACCGCTTCAAATCTTTTCTCTATGGCTTCAAATTGAGCTATACTTAGCTGTCTTAGCGCCTTAAGTTCTTCCTCTACCTTTACTACCCTTTCTATGAGAGCTAACTCCCTTGCCCTAAGCTCGTTTTCCCTTACAAACTCTGCAATAAATTCCCTTACATATTCTTTAACATGTTCTTCTACCATCTTTCTCACTAACTGATCAATTTCTTCTTTTATAGTTGGTTCTAAAACCTGCATAGCCTTCCTTTTTGTACTATTTACTAATATATTATGTATCTTTTCTTTTTTTGTCAAGAAGTTGACAGGGGAGATGCTTAAGGATTTTTTCTTAATGAGCAAATTATAACAGGTAGGTATTGTTTTTAAGAAAAAATGGATTAAAATTCAACATTTAACAATACCACGCTAAAGGGGTGTTTTTTATGCCAAAAATGAAGACCAACAGAAGTGCAGCTAAAAGATTTAAAGTAACTGCTAAGGGAAAGATTTTGCACAAAAAAACAGGAAAAAGACATTTATTGAGAAAGAAAAGTGCCAAGGCCAAAAGAGCTTTGGGTAAATACAAAGAACTTTTTAAAGGATATTATTCCCATATAGCTAAAGTTATTGCTGATAAATTTTAAATTTTTTAACTACGCTTGGGAGGAGATTTATGCCGAGGGCAAAAGGTGGTTTTAAAACAAGAAGAAGGCATAAGAAACTCTTAAAACTCACAAAGGGTTATTGGGGGCAAAGAAAAAATGTATTTAGGAGAGCCAAAGAAACTTTAGAAAGGGCTTTGGTTTATGCTTATAGAGATCGCAGGCAAAGAAAGAGAGACTTTAGAAGGCTTTGGCAAATAAGAATTAATGCAGCTTCAAGGTTGTATGGCTTAAATTATAGCAAATTTATGGGAGGCTTAAAAAAGGCAAGTATAGCCCTTGATAGAAAAGTTTTGGCTTATTTAGCAGTGAATGAACCTGAGATTTTTGCAAAACTTGCAGACCTTGCCAAAAGAGCTTGGCAGTAATGAAAAGTGAAGATCTTTTAGCTTTAAATGAAATAGCTTTAAAAGAGTTAGAGGCAATATCTGATCTCTCTTCACTTGAGAGCTTTAGAATAAAATATTTAGGTAAAAAGGGGAAAATTACTCAGGCTCTAAAAGAGCTCAGGGATTTGCCTTTAGAAGAAAAAAAAAGATATGGTGTGCAGTTAAATGAGCTAAAAGCTTATTTAGAAAAAGTTTTAGTTGAAAAAAAAAGGGCACTTCTCTTAGCAGAAGAAGATAAAGAAAGTTCTCTTGACCTTACTCTTCCTGGAAGGAAGCCTCCTCAAGGGGCTTTGCATCCTCTAACAAAGGTCATTGATGAAATTTGCGAAATTTTTTTAAGACTTGGCTTTGAGCTGGTAACAGGTCCTGAAGTAGAAAATGATTATTATAATTTTACAGCCTTAAATATTCCTCCTTGGCATCCTGCAAGGGATATGCAAGCAACTTTTTATCTTAAAAATGGAGCACTTCTAAGAACTCATACCTCCCCTATACAGGTAAGAGCTATGCTTCAGAGAACTCCACCTTTAAGAATTATTGCACCTGGGAAGGTCTATCGTTGCGATGCTGACATAAGACATTCTCCTATGTTTCATCAGGTTGAAGGATTAATGGTAGATGAAGGAGTTAGTTTTTCTGATTTGAAAGGTATACTTAGTTACTTTGCCAAAGAAATTTTTGGCGAGAAGATAAAAGTTCGATTTAGACCAAGTTTTTTCCCTTTCACAGAGCCAAGCGTTGAGATGGATATTAGTTGTGTCATTTGTGATGGGGCAGGCTGTAGAGTTTGTAGCCATACAGGTTGGCTTGAAATCCTGGGTGCTGGAATGGTTCATCCTGAAGTCCTAAAGACAGTTCATTATGATACTTCTAAATGGCAAGGGTTTGCTTTTGGTTTAGGTGTTGAAAGAATAGCTATGATTAAATTTGAAATTGATGATATAAGGCTTTTTTTTGAAAATCACCTTTATTTTTTAAAATCCTTTAAATAGGAGAAATTATGAAGGTTCCTCTTTCTTGGCTTTCGGATTTTATTGAGATTCAAAAATCTCCAGAAGAAATAGCAGAAATACTAACTATTTATGGCCATGAAGTTGAAGAGATATACGATCCTTATAAGCAATTAGGGGAAATTATTACGGTAAAGGTGATAGAAGTATTTCAGCCAGAGGATTTGAGAGAGGTAATCCTTTGTAAAGTTACCGATGGTAAAAAAATCTATACAGTGTTTACCACAGCCAAGGATCAAGTAAAACCAAACTGTGTTTTGGCTTTAGCTAAGCCAGGAAGTTTTACCTTTTCCCATCAAAAGGTTGAAGAAAAAGTTGTAAAAAAATATAAATCACAGGGGATGTTTTTGTCACCTTTTGAAGCAGGTATTTCTGAGGAAAAAGATAAGCTTTTAGTTTTTGAAGAAGATGCACCTGTTGGAGTTTCTATTTATGAACTATTAAAAATTAAGGAGCCCGTGCTTGAAGTTGCTATTACTCCTAATAGAGGGGATCTTTTATCAATTTGGGGAATAGCAAGAGAATTAAACTTAATCTGTGGTTGGGAATTAAAACCCTTTAATTTTCCTTCTGATCTTTCTGAGGGTACCCCCTTTTTAGGTAAGATTAGAATTGAGGACGAAGAAGGATGTTTTCGATATGCGGGAAGGTTGTTTAGTGGAGTTGAAGTAAAAGAAAGCCCTTTTTTTCTTTTAAAGAGATTGTTTTTAGTAGGATTGAGACCAATTAATAATATAGTTGACATAACAAATTATGTACTTATAGAAGTTGGGCAGCCCCTTCATGCTTTTGATTGGAGTAAAATTGAAGGTAAAGAGGTGATTATTCGTAAAGCAAAGCCTCAAGAATCTCTTTTTATGTTAGATGGAATTGAAAGAACTTTGACTGAAGAAGATTTAGTAATTGCTGATAAAAACAAGGCACTTGTACTTGCAGGAATTATGGGTGGTGAAGATTCTGGAGTAATGGAAAATACAACTGAGGTCTTCCTTGAATCAGCTTGGTTTAATCCCAAATACATAAGATTTTCCTCACAAAGACATAAAATAACCACTGAAAGTAGTTATCGCTTTGAAAGAAAAATTGACCCATCAGGGGTTATCACAGGCATGCTTAGAGCTACAGAGTTAATCTTAAAGATAGCTCATCCAAAGGAAATTTCTGCTATTGCAGACCTTTATCCAAAACCCTTTGAACCTCCATTAATTCAAATTACACCTCAGAAAATTTACAAAGTGCTTGGTTTTAACATAGAAAAAGATTTTATAGAAAATACTTTCAGAAAACTTGGAACCTTAGAGGTAGAAAGAGATTATTATACAGTTATACCACACAGTTTTCGTCAAGACCTTTTAATACCTGAAGATCTAATAGAGGAAATAGCAAGACTCTATGGGTACGATAAAATTCCTACTACTTTCCCTTGGGCAATCCTTTCTGCCTCGCCCATTAATGAGGAAATTAGTCTTATTAAGGATTTAAAAAATAAACTTAAAGGTATGGGGTTATTTGAAGTTATAACTTATAGTTTTATTAATCCTGAGATTTTAAAAAAGCTTAATTTGAGCCCTGAGGATATGAGACTAAAGCCTTTAGAGCTTGCCAATCCTATTTCATCTTTTTTGTCAGTTATGAGAACAACTCTAATTCCAGGCTTACTTGAATGTGCCTTGCATAATTCATCCAGAGAAGTGGAAGATTTAGCTCTTTTTGAAATTGGTAAAGTATTTTATCCTTCAGGAGAACTCGCAGAAGAAAAAAATAATTTAGGAATACTTCTTAAAGGTCATAAAGAAATGTTACCTTGGGAAGCGTTTAGAAGGGAATATGATATATATGATTTGAAAGGTATATTAGAGGAGATATTTTCTACATTGAGGTTAGAAGTAGATTTTAGTCCTTATTCAACTGAGCCCTTTTTAAAACGAGGTCTTTCTTTTGATTTATATTTATTTACGGAAAAAATTGGTTACGCTGGTGAGGTCAAAAATTTAATTTTAGAAGAGTTGAATTTAAAAGGGAAAGTCTTTGTAGCAGAACTTGATCTTTCCCGTCTTTTACCCTATACTATTCATAAAGAAAAAAGAATAAAAGTTAAAAAACCTTTTAAGTTTCCATCAACTTTTAGAGATGTTAGTATGATTCTTGATAAAAATATTACTTTTAAAGCTATCTCTGAGTATATTAAAAATCTGCACATCCCCTATTTAGAGAAAATGGAATTGATAGCTCTATATGAGGGTGCACCTATTCCTGAAGGTAAAAAAAGCCTTACCCTAAGGTTTTACTATAGAGCTGAAGATAGGACTCTTTTAGTAGAAGAAGTAAATGCTATTCAGGAAGAGGTTGCCCGAAATCTTTTTGCATACTTTAATGCCAAACCCAGGTAAATGAAAAAATTAACTAAAAAAGAAATAATTGAGGAACTTCATCTACAAACAGGTTTATCTAAACGGCTCCTTCTTCAAATTGTTGATACTTTACTTGAGGAAATTAAAATAGCTCTTGATTTGGAAGAAGAAGTAAAAATAAGGGGTTTTGGAACCTTTAAAACTGCTCAAGGGAAACAAAGATTGGGAAGAATTATAAAAACAGGGGAGGAAGTAATTATACCTCCGATGCGAAGAATTAGTTTTCACTTGTCCCCTACCTTTAGATTAGAGCTTCATAATGAAAAAAGAAAGAAATAAAGAATATGAACCACTTTTTGTTCCTGTAAAAGAAGTATGTAAACTTTTAGGAGTTAAGTCTCATATAATAGATTATTGGATTAAACGGATCCCAGAAATTAAGCCTGTAAAAGTTGGTAAAAGGAAATTTTTTAAAAGAGACCATATAGAACTTTTACTTCAAATTAAAAAGCTTTTAGAAGAAGGATATACCTTAGAGGGAATTAGGAAAAAGCTTTTTTCTTATGTTACTCTTTTCCCAGAATTAGAACTGCCTTCAAAGAAAAAGGAAGAAAAGATCCTTCCTTTTAAAAAAACTCTCAAAGAGGAAGACCTACGTGGAATGCTGAAGGAGATTTTAAAGGAATTGAAAAATATTTATGAATTGTTAAATAAGTAATAGATAGAGGTGATTTTAAAAGAGGAGGAGTGCCCGAGTGGACGAAGGGGGCCGACTCGAAATCGGCTGAAGAGGTTTATACCTCTTCCGGGGGTTCGAATCCCTCCTCCTCCGCATTATGCCCTTGCTAAAACCAATAGATGCACTTCCTTTGCCCCGGCCTTTTTTAAAATAGAGGAAGCTTCTATCAGGGTTGCTCCTGTTGTCATAACATCATCTAAGAGGAGAACTCTTTTACCATTTAAATTTTCAGTGCATTGAAAGGCGTCTTTAATATTTTCCCATCTCTCTTTGCTATCTAAAAAACTTTGAGGTTTAGTGTGCTTTACTCGTGTTAAGGATTGAGGGAATTTTTTTATGCCTACATATCCCCATAGAATGAGTAGACTTTGATTATATCCCCTTTGCCTTTGCCGTTTAATAGAAAGCGGAATAGGGCTTATTAGGTCATATTCATCAAGATTTATAGAACACACTTTTCTAAGAAGTTTTCCTAAATGGTATGCTATGGAGAATTCATCAGAAAATTTTGCTTTGTACAGAAGTTTTTTAATAGGGTCTTTATATAAAAAGCCTATAAACACCTTATCATAAGGGAGTTTTTGTTTTTCACAAAATGAACAATATATTAAGGTTTCATTAGAAAAAAAATTTAAAAGGCTTTCTGATAGCAAGGTTCCACACCTATTACAGTAGCTTTTTGCTATGGGAAGCTTTGAAAAGCATTCATCACAAAAGAGGATTTCATTATAAGTAAGGGACCTTCCACAGGATATGCAAAAACTGGGGAAGAAAAAATTTATGAAATTAGAAAGGATTTTTTCCAGCAATTTTTATGATTTCTAATACTAAATGAGAAGCTTTTATTAGATCTGATTTTTTTATAAATTCATCCGTGGTATGTACTCTTTGCATACCAGTGCCTAAAATTACAGATTTTATCCCTTTCTCATTAAGTATGTTAGCATCAGATCCACCTTCTTTAATCTTAAAATCTAAACACATTCCTAAGTTTTTGGCAGCTTCCTTGATCCATTGAATAAAGGGCTCTTCTTCAGAAATTTTGAAAGCTTTGAAAACTTTTTTAAAATCTAACTGGTAAGAAGGTAAATTTTCTATTTTGGGAAAGTAATTTTTTATTATATCTTCTGTTATATTTTCTATCTCTTTTCTAAGTACCTCTAATTTTTCTTCACTATGACTTCTCATTTCTCCTTCGGTAAAAGCTAAATCAGGAACTATGTTAACATAATTTCCTCCATTGATTTTTCCAATATTAATCGTAGTTTCATGGTCAACCCGTCCTGTAGGTAAATTTACTACAATTTGAGCAAGAAGTTTTATAGCATTTATACCTCGTTCAGGTTCAATTCCCGCATGAGCTGATTTTCCAAAAACTTTAAGAATAAACTGATATGAGGAAGGGGCAGCAATTATTACATCAGAAGGGTTTTCTGCGTCTAACACAAAGCCATAACTTGCATTTAAAAGTGTGTAATCTAAATATTTTGCTCCTAATAATCCAATTTCTTCAGCAGTTGTAAATACAAACTCTAAAGGCGGATGTGGAAAGGGGTTTTCTCTTAAAACCTTTGCAAGTTCAACTAAAATAGCTATACCTGCTTTATCGTCAGCCCCTAATATAGTTTTTCCATTGGTTTTTATAATTTCTCCCTCTTCAATAATTTCAGGATTTTCATAGGGACCCACTGTATCTAAATGAGCACAAAAGAGTAATGTAGGCCTTTCAATAGTGCCGGGAATTTTAATAATTAGATTTCCTACATCAGAATTAGTATGCTCTGCTGATTTATCAATATAAATTGGATAACCTAAAGCATCAAAAAGATCAGCTAAATAATGAGCAACTTTCCCTTCTTTAAGTGATGGACTTTCTATACTAAGTAATGTTTTAAATTCCAGGATTAAGCGATCAGTGTTAATCATTTATTTTAGTATTTTATAGATATTTTATAGAAAAATCTTTTAAATCCCCTAAATAGGGCTCTTCAACTACTTCTACTTTAGTGACAACAGACGCGGGGGAGCCAATATGACACCATTTTATCATTTCTTCTATTGCTTTTTCATCTCCTTCAAAAAGAGCTTCTACTCTTCCATCAGGGAGGTTTCTAACCCAACCCTTCAAGCCAAGCTTTTCTGCTTCTTCTTTTGTGTAAGCTCTGAAAAATACACCTTGAACACGTCCAGAAATAAATACTCTAACTCTTTTCATAAAAACTCCTTTTATAAAAAATTAATTACTGAAAAATGCCAAAAGTCAAGATCCTAAGTAAAATTTTTCAAAAGTACTCTTATGACTCGTATCATATATTACGACTTATGTGCTTAGTTTTTTAATCACAGAGTTATTATCAACAAAATATAGGGTTAAAGTTAATTTTGATGAAGAATTGTTGTGAGGATAAAATTATCTTGCTTTTATTAAATTTTTAAAGTAAATTAGATGGATGTTAATAACTTGATTTTCAAGAAAGGAGATTATAAAGATGATCAAACAAATTACTATTTTTTTCATTTGGTTATTTTTATTTACAAACCCTCTTTTTGCTAAAGAGTGGGTAGTTTC
>JBKBJB010000030.1:0-8590 GCA_046294055.1 Caldimicrobium sp. | reverse complement strand
ACTTGCTCAGTTAGTAAGATCTGTAAAGGCTCTCTATGATTATACCAAAATTTATGGTATTCCTTGTATCTCTGGAAAAGACTCTATGAAAAACGATTATCTTATGTCCTTAGGATTAACACCTGGAGAAGATAATCCTTTCCATGTAGGTACCATTCTTCCAGACGGAAGCCTTAAAATCTCTATTCCTCCAACTTTACTTTTCTCCGTGGTATCAAAAATTCCTGATGTAACCCTTGCCCAAACTATGGATATAAAAAGGCCAGGTGCTCTTCTCTATCTTTTAGGAGAAACTGAAGAGGAGCTTGCAGGATCAGAATATTTTAGGCTTTTAAACATTGTGGGCGGCAAAGTTCCAAAACCAAATGCTTACCTTAACAAAGAAATTTACTTAAGGTTAAGAGAGGCAATTTATCAAAAATTAGTGGATTCTGCCCATGATTTATCTGATGGTGGCTTAGGAGTAGCACTGGCAGAAAAAGCCTTCTCCGGTGGCTTCGGTGCCATAGTAGACCTCTCCTCCATTCCCTTTCGCGGCGAAAAAAGAGATGATTTCATACTTTTTTCTGAAAGTGCAGGAAGAATTTTAGTGTCCGTGCCTAAGGAGAAACAAAGAGATTTTGAAAGTCTCTTTCAAGGGTTGCCTTGCTATCTCATCGGAGAATCCCTCTCTAATCAGTCTTTACAAGTAAAAGGAATTGATGGTAAATTAATTATTAACGCAGACATTTGGGAATTAAAAAAGGCTTGGCAAGAACCTTTTAACAACTGGTAAGATGAGAGTTCTTACCTATCCCTCAAAAAAAGCAGATGCCTATTTAAAGAGCATCTTGCAGAGAGTGGAAGCCTACCCGTCAAAACTTGAAAGTTATGTGAAAAAAATAGAAAAAGCAGTTAAAAAGAACGGAGACCTTTCACTCATAGAATATACTCATCAGTTTGATGGAGTAAGGCTTGAAAGGAATGAACTTAGAGTAACTGAAGAGGAGATTGAAAAGGCCTATTCTCAAGTGGATAAGGAACTTCTTTCCGCCATTCGCTTAGCCATAAAAAAGGTGAGAAATTTTCATGAAAAGGCACTTCCACTTAGCTGGCTTTCTGAAGAAGAAGGAGTGCTTCTTGGTCAATTAGTTAGACCTGTTGAGAGGGCTGGGCTTTATATACCTGGGGGGAAAGGAGGAGAGACTCCTCTTATTTCTACGGTAATAATGACTGCTGTGCCAGCAAAAATTGCAAAGGTTAAAGAAGTAATTATGGTTTCTCCTCCAAGAAAGGATAAGTCACTTCATCCAGCCCTCCTTGTGGCAGGAAAAGAGGCTGGAGTAGATGCAATTTATAAAGTTGGGGGACCATGGAGTATCTTTGCACTTGCCTATGGAACAGAGACCATTCCTAAAGTAGATATTATCTGCGGGCCAGGAAACATATATGTAACCCTTGCCAAAAAACTTGTATCCTTTCAAGTGGGAATAGACCTCTTAGCTGGTCCCTCAGAAGTATTAATAATTGCAGATGAAAAAGCACCTCCTGAATTTATTTTGTGGGACCTTCTTGCTCAAGCTGAACACGACCCTATGAGCTTAAGCATACTTATCACCCCATCAAAAAGCTTGATAAGAAAAATAAAGGAACTTTTGCCAGAGGCACTTTCTAAAGGCTATAGACGTGAAATTGCTGAAACCTCTCTAAAAAAAAGAGGAGCACTCATTAAAGTAGAAAATTTAGAACAAGCCTTTGAACTTGCCAATTTAATTGCACCGGAGCATTTAGAAATAGTTGTAGAGAACCCAGAAGCTTATCTTCCATTAGTAAAAAATGCAGGGGCAGTATTTCTTGGTGCCTACACTCCCGAAGCTGTAGGAGATTACCTTGCGGGACCAAACCATGTTTTACCTACGATGGGGCTATCAAGATTTGCAAGTGCCTTATCTACGGAAAAATTTTTGAAAAAAATTAACTTTATGAAATACACTAAAGAAGCCCTTATGAGAGAGGCTTCATCAATTATAACTCTTGCAAGTGCAGAAAATCTTCCTTTTCATGCTGAAGCTGTAAAGATTAGGTCTAAATTGAAATTATAAAGATTTGATTAATATTTAATTTTAATAGGATACAAAAGAGGTTAAAAAATGAAATTGCTTTGCGATCCTTATGAATTTGCCGAAGAAATTACAGAAGAGATTGATACAGCCATAGATACTCTGGGACCTGCTAAAATTCCAAATCCTATACAACTACCCCATCAATGTTTTGTTAGTGATGAGCATCGAGTAAGTCTAAGGGTTAATGCCAAGTATTTAGAAGAAACTCTTTCTGAGGGAAAAAAATTTCCTTCTCTTGAATTAGCAGGGCCACGCCCTCATATTTATTTTGACCCCTCTAAGGTGAAGGCAGGTATTGTAACCTGTGGTGGTCTTTGTCCTGGCATCAATGATGTTATCCGAAGTATCGTTATGACCCTTTATTATTCTTACAAAGTGAATAAGGTATTAGGGTTTAAATATGGATTACAGGGCTTCATTCCTAAGTATGGGCATCCTGTGGTTGAGCTTACCCCAGAAGTAGTAAAGGATATTCATGCTATGGGGGGAACCTTTCTTGGAACCTCACGAGGTCATCAGCCTATTGAAGATATTGTGGACACTTTAGAGCGTTTAAATATCCAGATACTTTTTATGATTGGAGGAGATGGAACCTTTCGAGCTGCCAATAAGATTACAGAGGAAATTAAAAAAAGGGAGCTAAAGATTGCAGTAGTGGCTATTCCAAAGACCATAGATAATGATATATGGCTTGTCTCCAAAACCTTTGGTTTTGATACTGCTGTGGAGATAGCTTGCGAAGCCATTCGTTGCGCTCATACAGAAGCTATTGCAGTACCTTATGGAATTGGTTTAGTAAAACTTATGGGAAGGCATTCTGGTTTTATTGCCGCTGCCGCTACCTTAGCTACAAAAGAAGTAAATTTTTGCTTAGTGCCTGAGATGGATTTTGATTTAGAAGGCCCAAATGGCTTTTTAGCAGAGCTTGAAAAAAGGCTCCAACAAAGGAAACATGCTGTCATCGTTGTTGCTGAAGGTGCAGGCCAAAAATATGTTATGAAAGACCCCCCTGAATACGATGCCTCAGGAAATGTGAAATTAGGAGACATTGGAAAATTTCTAAAAGAAAAGATTGAAAGCACCTTTAAAGAAAAAGGGATTGAGGTAATAATTCGCTACATAGACCCAAGCTACATCATAAGAAGCGTTCCTGCTAATGTTGAGGATAGGATCTATTGTGGCTTTCTTGGTCAATATGCTGTCCATGCTGGTATGGCTGGGAAAACAGGACTAATGATAAGTTACTTGAACGAACAATTTGTTCACATACCCCTTAAAGAGGCTGTTAAAAAGAGAAAGCAAATTAATTTAAAAAGCAGATTTTGGCTTTCTGTTTTAGAATCAACAGGACAAAAGGAAATGAAGAATCCTTCATGAATCAAACAAAAACCTATTTAATCTTTGTGAGCCTTTTTATCTTAACTTTCCTTGGCCTTTATTTCCTTCAAAACTACCTTTCGCCTATAGAGAAATTGAGCTACTATGAATTTAAAACTTTGGTTAAAAGGGAACAAGTAGAGGATCTCATCATCAAAAAAAATGAAATTTCCGGAAAATTTAAAGAGGGCGCGGCTGAAACTATTCAGGAAATAAGAAAAAAACCTATAAAACTTCCACTTTATTTTAAAACAGCAAAAGCTGATGATCCAGAATTAATTAAACTTCTTGAGGAAAAGAATATAAACTTTGAAGTAAAACCAGAGACTACCCTTTGGATAACTATTCTCTCCTGGATAGTGCCTATTTTTCTTTTAATCCTATTTTGGCTTTTCATGTTAAAAAAATTTGTCTCCCCAGAGGGTGGAATTATGTCTGTTGGCAAAAGTAAAGCACGAATCTATGTGGAGAATGAGATTAAAGTTACCTTCAATGATGTTGCAGGGGTTGACGAAGCGGTAGAAGAACTAAAAGAAATCATAGAATTTTTAAAATTTCCTCAAAAATTTGTAAGTCTTGGTGCAAAAATTCCTAAGGGAGTACTTTTAGTTGGGCCACCGGGTACAGGTAAAACCCTCCTTGCCAAAGCGGTAGCTGGAGAAGCAGGTGTGCCCTTTATATCCATCTCTGGATCCTCCTTTGTAGAGATGTTTGTAGGAGTAGGAGCTGCAAGGGTGAGAGATCTCTTTGCTCAAGCAGAAAAAATGGCACCTTGTATAATTTTTATTGATGAAATTGACGCTGTTGGTAGAGTTAGAGGAATAACTCCAGCTGGAGGCACTGAAGAAAGAGAACACACCCTTACACAGCTTCTCACTGAGATGGATGGTTTTGACCCAAAAAAGGGAGTAATTATTATTGCTGCCACAAATAGGCCTGAAATCCTTGATCCTGCACTTCTTCGCCCTGGACGATTTGATAGAGTAGTTGTGGTTGACCGCCCAGACTTAAAGGGAAGAGAAGCCATCCTTCGCATTCACACAAAGAATATTAAACTTGCAGAAAATGTAGATTTAAAGGTCATTGCAGCAAGAACTCCTGGTATGGTTGGGGCAGACCTTGCCAATATTGTTAACGAAGCAGCTCTTCTTGCGGCAAGAAAAGGTAAAAAGGTAGTAGAGATGGAAGACTTTGAAGAGGCTATAGATAGAGTTATTGCAGGACTTGCTAAAAAAAGTAGATACCTCTCTCCAGAGGAAAAGAAAAGAATTGCCTATCACGAAGCCGGACACGCCATAGTTGCCTCTGTCCTTACTCCCAAAGAAAAGGTCCATAGAGTTTCTATTATCCCAAGAGGAATCTCTGCCCTTGGTTATACTTTACAACTACCTGAAGAGGAAAGATATCTTTATACAAAGGAGGAGCTATTAGCTAAAATCTCTGTGCTCTTTGGTGGAAGGGTAGCAGAAGAATTAGTATTTCAAGAAATTTCAACTGGTGCACAAAATGATTTGGAAAAGGCAACAGAAATTGCTCGAGCTATGGTAATGGACTATGGTATGAGCGAAATCCTTGGGCCTCAAACTTTTAGAAAAAGAGAAGCTCTTTTCTTAGACATCCCTTTTAAAGAAAGAGAGCTTATTTCTGAAAAGGTAGCCCTCCTTATTGACGAAGAAATTGCCAAAATTCTTAAAATTTGCTATGATAAAGCTAAAACTATTTTAGAAGAAAATAGAGAAAAACTTGATACTTTAGTGGAAAAGTTATTACAAAAAGAAGTGCTTGAAGGGGAAGAGTTAGCTGAGATCCTTTACAAATCCTAAAATATTTAAGCTAAGTAGGAGGATTTCCTATGACACTTTTTTTAAATATTCTTTTCATTATTTTTTTTAGTTTTTCCTCTCTTTATGCTCAAGTTTCATCAAAAGTCCTTGAAGAAATAAAAAGGGATTACCAACCCCTTTCAGGGCTTCTCATAGCCCTTGATGGGAATGAAGTAATTATAGACAAAGGAAAAGCTCATGGGGTTAAGCCTAAGGACATTTTTGTTGTTTACAAAAAGGTGAGAAAAATCATCCATCCTGAAACCAAAGAAAGCTTAGGCTTTCTGAAAGAGCCTATTGGTAAGATTGAGATTTTGAGGGTAGATGAAAACTTTGCCACAGGAAGAATCTTAAGTAAAAAAGAAGAGTTCCCTGTACCAACACCTGTCAAAAGAAATACTGACCTGCGTATTATGATTATCTCCGAAAATGAAAGTCCCTTTGAAGATATTTTCATTACCTTAAAAAATCTCCTCCCAGAATGTGAGATCTTTTTTGAACCTAAATTGACCTTTAAGCAAATAACTTCCTCAGACCTCTTTACTAAAAACATAGACTATCTCTGGGTTGTAGGAGAAGGATATATAAAAATCTATAATAGCTATTTAGATTTAATTAGAGCCTACGCTACCCCTACACCTTTAAGAGAGCAACCAAAGGTGTTAGCTACGCCTAAAGTTCAAAAAGAAGTAATTCTTCCTTCCCAACCAAGCCTTTTTTATCCATCTCAAATAAATCTTGTAGGAAAAATGCCTGGAGAGGCTTTGCAGGTGGAATATGTAGACCTCAATGGAGATGGAAACCCGGAAATTGTTTATTTTACCACTGAGGGCCTCTTTATCGTGCAATTAAGAGGTCCACTTTTAGCTCAATATAAACCTGAAAAAGGAGAAATACTTTCTTTTTCCCTTGGTCCTTCTGGTTGGATTGCTCTAAATGTCTACGAAAAAAATATAGGAATGAGAAGTGAAATTTTGAAATACACTTCAGAGGGACTAAATCCAGTTATAAAAAATTTAAATTTAATCCTGCAATTTGTAGATTATGTAGGAACTGGCGAAAAGGACACCCTTCTTGCTCAAACCTTTGACAGTGATAATTTTTGGGGCAAGGATGTTTATATCATAAAAAGAGAAGGCACCTCTATTAGATATGTGCAAAGATTAGAGGTGCCAGAAAATTTTAGGCTAATAGGCTCTGATTTTGCAGATTTAGATAGCGATGGCATAAGAGAACTCATAACTTTTCTTCCCGACGGAAGATTAGGTATATACAAAAACACTAAATTAGTTTTCTCAACCCCCTTTTCTGTAACTAAACATTTCTACCAGCTCATCTTAAGTAAAGGCAAGAAAGATAAAGAAGTAATCAAGGTAAAAGTCTCACCTCTTCCAAATTTCATTGTGAAGGATTTTAATGGAGATGGCCTCCCGGATATCCTCTTAGTTAAAGCAGATTTCCCCTTAGAAAGAATAGCTAAAGACTTAAAAACTCTCCCCTTAAATCAAGGGACTTTCCAATTCTATCTTCTTTCCTATCAAGGAACATTTTATTTTAGAACACTTCCCATACAGGAAACGGGCATCTTTACAGGAGTGGGGGCTCTTGATAGGTATCTTTACTTTTCCACGATTAAAGGAATATATCCAGGGCAGACAGAAAGTGTTATTTATTCAATCTTATATTGAGCATGTTTTCTCACTATTTCTTTTAAAGTGAAAAGGATTTGATAATTGGTGAGATTTAATTCTTTTCCAGCTTCAGTAATTAGCCGTAAAAGTTCTTCTTTAGATTTGGCATGACACATTGTATAAAGATTATAAGGCCAATCAGGGTATGTATCTCTTATATAACAATGCGTTACGAAAGGTTTATTAGCAAAATAATTTCCTACCTCCTCCAATCTTTCTTCAGGCACTTCCCAAGCAACCATGGCATTCCCTTCATATCCCACCAAATTATGTCTTAAAGTTCCCCCAAGCCTTCTAATAATTTTTTTAGCCAAAAGTTCCTTTATCGTAGAAATAACTTCTTCTTCAGTTAACTGAAGTTTTTTAGCTATTTCTGCATATGGCTTTTCAACAATTGGAAGACCCTCAATTAGAGCTTGAAGCACCTTTTTCTCTATTTCTCCTAAACTGGATTTATTCATTTAGAATTATACCTGCAACCCTTTTTCAACAGTAATTACTGTATGTACATTTCCTCTGGGATGAAAATCTGCCACAATTTTAAGATAGCGAGGCTTTAGAAGAGAATAGAGGGCATCAAAAATTTCATTTGTCACCGCTTCATGAGAGACATATCTATTTCTAAATTTGTTTAACCACAATTTTAATGACCGAAGTTCTACGATTTTTTTATCGGGAATGTAAAAAATTTTAATCATTGCAAAATCGGGATAGCCTGACCTTGGGCAAAGGCAGGTAAACTCAGGAAAGGTAATTTCAATTTGATAATCCCTGTCAGGATAGGGATTATCCCATGCTTCAAGTTCTGCTGTCTCTATAGCTATCTCACCATATTTTTTTTCAGTCATAGTGTTTTATTTTTTAAATGTTGAACTCCTTCTATAAAGCGCCCCTGGCAGGATTCGAACCTGCGACCTTGAGATTAGGAATCTCACGCTCTATCCTGCTGAGCTACAGGGGCATTAAAAAATGGGCGGAAGAGGATTTGAACCTCTGACCCCCGGCTTGTAAGGCCGATGCTCTCCCCCTGAGCTATCCGCCCATTTATTGTTTACATTTATTGTTTATTTTTAACATATACTATCTTTTCTAATTGTCAAGAAAAAGGAAACAAACCCTTGGACATTCCTTCTTTTATACATCTATAATGACCAATTCATTCCTTGTCTTTTTATCAACTCGCTATTCTTCCAGGAGTAGCTTTACATCTTTACCATCTTGACAGATTAAAAAAAGCTTTTATTTTTATAAAAAATTTTTTTGGAGGGTATTGTGGCAAGACACAAGAAGATTGAGAGGGTAAGGGAAATTGAAAGGAGACGCAGAAGAAGAGCTCGCTTAGCTAAACTTCGCAAAAAAGGTCTATTCCCAAGACCTGAAGGCTATGATCCAAGAGTGTATTCTTATGTAGCCTATGCAGTAGCGAAAGGTATAATGAGCTTAGATGAAGCCTTAGCTCGTTTAGAAAAAGCAAAAATTTTTTAAAATTATCCTTTACGATAATTTTGCCCTTTTGTTCCTTCCTATCTTCCATGTTAAATTTATCAAATTATGCAACCAATACTTATAGTACAAAAATTGTCTAAAAATTTTGGCA
>JBKBJB010000002.1:0-27780 GCA_046294055.1 Caldimicrobium sp. | reverse complement strand
AACCTCGGGAGTTAATTTTTTAATTTGATACAAATGTTCAGTTTTAGGAAACATCCAATAATTTATTGCACTTTTAAAAAAAATATATTCTTCAAAGAGCTCTTTAGGAAAACCAAATCTATCTTCAAGAAAAAGAAGTATTTCTTCTCTTTCTGATACAGTTATTTCCTCTGGAAAAGCTTTTTTTGACATATAATTTATTTTACTATAAATTTTTAAAAACTTCTATCACCGAATTTGGTAATAAATAAATATTAGCAGCAAACTTGCCATAAAAAACTCAAGAATTGATTTCTTCTAAAGAGCACCTATATTTTAGTATAAAAAGATAGTTTTTTCATTTAATCGTATTTTGGAGGTGAAAAGAATATGCCTAAAGACTATTATGAAATTTTAGGTGTATCAAGAAATGCTACACAAGATGAGATTAAAAAGGCGTACAGAAAATTAGCTATGAAATATCATCCTGATAGAAATAAAGGCAACAAAGAAGCAGAAGAAAAATTTAAAGAAATAAACGAAGCCTATGCAGTTCTTTCAGACCCTGAAAAAAGGAAAATGTATGATTTATATGGTTCCTCAGAATTTGAAAGAAGATATACTCGAGAAGATATATTTAGAAATTTTGATTTTGAAAGTGTTTTTAGAGATATTGGAATCAATTTAGGTAGTTTCTTTAGAAGGGGAAGAAGAGGTGAAAGTGTTTATACTTTTAATTTAGGAGATATTTTTTCTGATTTGTTTGGAACCTCCTTTGGAAGAGAAACCTATTCACCATTTGGTGAAATTTATGAAACTTATCAACTCGAATTACCTTTATCCTTAGAGGAAATAATACGAGGTGGGGAAAAAGAAATTATAATTCCTCAGACTTATGAGAAATTAAAGATAAAAATTCCTAAAAATATTCAAGATGGTACAATTTTAAAAGTAAAAAAGAGGTCAGGAAATAGAATAAGGGAATATCATCTAATAGTAAGATTAAAACTACCAGAAAAATTCAAAATTGAAAATGGTAATCTTTATACGGAAAAAGAAATTCCAATGACTACTTTTTACTTGGGTGGCGAAATTGAGATAGAAACCTTAGATGGTAGGAAAATTAAGGCTAAAGTTCCTCCATTAACAAAACCTGGTTCAAAATTAAGATTGAAAGGATTAGGGCTTCCTCAAGGCTCTGATAAAGGAGATCTATATATCATACTTCAAGTTAAAATGTCAGAAAAATTAACTTCAGAGCAGAAAGCATTACTTGAACTTCTAAGAAAATTAGGATTATAACTTTAAAAAACAAGCCTTTGTAAATAAATTAATATTTCGTCAAATTGGGGCCTCTTGTTTTTTTTAACATATAGTATTATTTATAATTTTTAGAAAAAAGAATTTTGGCCGGAAGTTGAGTAACATAATTTACGGAAATATACAAGGATTAAAGTCAAGTGATTTAAGAAAATTAGAAAAGTTATATTATAGAAAGGTCCATCCAAATTCAATTATTTCTGCTGATTTAGCCTGGGAAATTGCTGAGTTATCTTTCAGTTTAAACCGACAGATTGGTCTTTTAATAAATAGGCAGGGCGAAGTTGAGTATGTTATTGTGGGAACTTTTAATCAGATTCAAATTCCTGAATTAAAAGGTTATAGAGATCACACAGCAAGATTAAAAGGTTTGAGACTTATTCATACTCATTTGGTTAGAAATGGTCGAGGTGCTGAATTAGATCAAGATGATCTTTTAGATTTAGTATTTTTAAGGTTAGATTTAGTTGGTGCTCTTGAAGTTAACGAAAAAGGTGAACCAAGAAAAATCCATTTAGCCCATATACTCCCTCATAAAGATTTTTATAAAGCATCTTTATCTGAAAGAGAAGATGAATTTTTCTATTTTTTCCCAGCTACCTATATATGGAATTTAAAAGAAAATTTTCAAGATTTGATTAAAAATTTAGAAAATGAGTTTGAAAAAATACGACCTGCGAAGGAAGTTTCTGAGAAAGAAGATAGAGCAATAATTATTCTTGTGAAAGACACCAAAGATATTTATTGGGAAGAGCGTCTTGAGGAATTAAAAGAGTTAGCTAAAACGGCTGGGGTAGTTGTAGTGGGAGAAGTTACTCAAAGGAGGGTCTCTCTTGACCCTAAATATGTAATAGGTAAAGGTAAACTTCTTGAGGTCATAATTGAAGCTATGAGGAAAAGAGCCAATCTTTTAATTTTTGATAGAGAATTAACACCTTCCCAGGTAAGAGCTCTCACAGAGATAACTGACCTTAGAGTAATTGATCGCACTCAGCTTATTCTTGACATCTTCGCCCAGAGAGCAAAATCAAGAGAGGGAAAAATTCAGGTAGAGATGGCACAATTAAAATATGCTTTGCCCAGACTTAGAGCAAAAGATGACGCTTTTTCTCGGCTAACTGGTGGTATTGGTGGTAGAGGACCTGGTGAAACAAAGCTTGAGATTGATAGAAGGCGAATCAAAGATCGTCTTAGTAAATTAGCCCAAGAGCTTGAAAGAATTTCTAAAGAAAGAGACCTTCGAAGAAAACGTAGGAAAAAAATGGATTTTAAAGTGGTTGCTTTGATTGGTTATAC
This sequence comes from Caldimicrobium sp., assembly GCA_046294055.1. Lineage (GTDB taxonomy): Bacteria > Desulfobacterota > Thermodesulfobacteria > Thermodesulfobacteriales > Thermodesulfobacteriaceae > Caldimicrobium. The sequence continues at coordinate 25,185 of JBKBJB010000002.1, read as the reverse complement.
TAATGCTGGAAAAACTACTTTACTCAATGCCTTGGCTAAGACAAATTATTTAGCTGAAGATAAATTATTCGCTACACTTGATCCTGTCACAAAAGCTGTAAGAACAGAAAGTGGTAAAGTCTTCTTACTAACAGATACAGTTGGTTTTATTAAAGATTTGCCTGAAGACTTAAAAAAAGCTTTTAAAGCAACCTTAGAAGAGCTCTATAATGCAGACCTTTTACTTCATATAATAGATATAAGCCATCCTCATTGGGAAATTCATATAGAATCTGTAGAAAAAATTTTAGAAGAAATGAACCTACTAATGATACCACGAATTATTGTGTTTAATAAGATAGATGCTCTTACCTTTAATAAAGACTTTCCACCTGATAATTTAGCTAATCTCTCAAAGAAATATAATGCTATTCCTGTTTCAGCTCTAACAGGTGAAAATTTAAAAGAATTAGTCTTGAAAATTGAGGAATTTCTCTTTTCTGAAAGTTATGAAAATTTTCTATCAATTCCTCAAAAAGAAACTCTTCTTACGAGCCTCTGAGGAGGGAAATCACTCCATAATTCCTCTAAAGCATAAAAACTCCTTATAGGCTCAAAAAAAATATGAACGATAAAGAAATCATAATCAAGGAGGATCCACTGCCCTACTTCAAAACCTTCAATAGATAATGGTTTTATGCCCTCTTTTTCTAATTCTGAAATTAGATAATCTGAAAGTCCCTGTGCATGTTTGGTAGAAATTGCACTACAAATAATAAAGTAATCAGTATAGTCAACTTTATTTGACATATCCAAGACAACAATATCTTCTGCTTTTTTATCAGACAGAAGCTGAACAACCTTTTCAACTATGGGCTTCATTTAGCATTTACCCTCCATAATTAATTTAGCAAAATGTTCAAAACTTCTATCATAAGTTGCCTCAGCAAAGGGAGGAAAAGCACAAGCAGGAAGTTGTCGCATTTTTAAATGATAATGTAAACATTCACAACACATTCCCTTTTTTGAGCAAGGTTCATAGCTACAATTACATCTTTTTAAATTTCTCTCCCTTTTACACTCCATTTTTCAACCCTCCTTTTTATTCAACAGTTACACTTTTTGCTAAATTTCTGGGTTTATCTACATCACATCCCCTTAAAACAGCAATTTCATATGCTAATAATTGAAGGGGAATTACATAGAATATAGGTAGGAATTCATAGGTAGTCAACGGAACTTCAATAATATCCTGAGAAAGTCTTTCAAATTCTCTTGACCCTTCTGAAATTACAGCTATAATTGGTCCTCGTCTTGAAAAAATTTCCTCAGCATTGGAAAGGGTTTTCTCAAAAATTATTCCTGTTTCTTTAGCTGCTAATATTACTGTAGGCACATTTTCTTCTATTAACGCGATAGGTCCATGTTTCATCTCTCCAGCTGCATATCCCTCAGCGTGAATATAAGCTATTTCCTTTAATTTTAATGCTCCCTCTAAAGCAATAGGATATAATATATTTCTACCTAAATACAAAAAGTCTTTAGCTTGATACCACTTCTGAGCGATCCTTTTTATTTGAGGATATATATTTGCGAGGAAATTATTAAGAATTGAAGGAAGGGAAATTAAACTTTCAATTAATTTAGCTTCATTTTTTTGGACTGTTAAAAAATCTCTAAAAGCTTTACTCATGTAAACAGAAAGTAAAAGAAACATTAGAACCTGGGTTGTAAAAGCTTTGGTTGAAGCTACACTAATTTCAGGCCCAGCCTGAGTATAAAGAACTTTCTCGCTTTCTTGAGTAATAGAACTCCCCAGAACATTACAAATGGAAAGGGTTTTGGCTTTATGATCCTTAGCTAAGCGGAGACTAGCTAAAGTATCCGCTGTCTCCCCTGACTGAGATAGACTAATAAAAAGGGTTTTTTCATTTAGATAGAGGTCCCTATATCGAAATTCAGATGCAAGGTCAGCTTCAATGGGAATTTTTATATGCCTTTCTAATAAATACTTCCCAACTAAACACGCATGATATGATGTGCCACAGGCCACTAAATAAATTTTCTTTAATTCCTTATCAAACCACTCTAATGGAAGATTTTCTTTCGAAAAATCGATTTCTTTGCTATCTAAGTTTATTCTACCTAAAATAGTATTTTGCAAGGCTTGAGGTTGCTCAAAAATTTCTTTTAACAGAAAATGAGCATATCCACTCTTTTCCGCTTGTGAAAGATCCCATTGAATAGTTATAATTTCAGGCTCTCTGTCATTCCCCTCAAAATCAAATAACCTTATCTCTTTTGCTGAAATCTCAGCACATTCCTTCTCTTTTAAATACACTATTTTTTTTGTAAAAGGTAAAAGAGCTGGAATATCTGAAGCAATAAAATTTTCCTCCTCTCCGATCCCTATAACCAAAGGACTTTGATACCGAGCAACATAAATTTTATCAGGTTCTAAAGATGTAATAAGAGCTAAAGCAAAAGCTCCCTTAAGTTCTTTTAAAGCCCTAAGAAAGGCTTCTTTAATTGAATAGCCTTCTTTCCAAAAATCTTCAATTAAATGCACTACTACTTCGGTATCTGTAGCTGAGATAAATTTATGTCCCTTCATTAAAAGTCTTTCTTTGAGTTGATAATAGTTTTCAATAATTCCATTATGTACTAAGGCGATTTTCCCTGTGCAATCAAGATGAGGGTGAGCATTTATATCAGAGGGCTCACCATGCGTTGCCCAGCGAGTATGCCCTAAACCAGGACCTCTTACACCTGTTCTATCCTTTGTAAAAAGTAGCTCCTCTAAATTATATACTCTTCCTTTTACTTTGGTTACTTCAATTTTGGAATTTTTAAAATAAACTACTCCAGCAGAATCATAACCTCTATATTCCAGCCTCCTTAAACCCTCTAAAAGAACTGGCCACACATTTCTCGCCCCTATATACCCTACTATTCCACACATAGATTAACTCCCTACCCTCCCCTTAGTCTCTTTAAGTACTCTTCCCATTCCAAGGGAGAAAGATATTTCTTTTTTGTATTACATTCTTTACAAGCTGGCACAATATTTTCCCGTGTAGAAAAACCGCCTCTACTTAAAGGAATTCTATGATCCATAGTTAGCTCCGTAGGAGGAACTTTCCTACCACAGTAATAACACAACCCTCTTTCTAATTTTCTTCTCCACCAACGAGTATTTTTTAAAGCTCTGGCTTTAGCCCTTTCTCTTTTAATGTGTTCTATTAAAGTTATTTCATTTTGTCGCATAAGCGCTCATTAATTATTGAAATTATCTTTTCAACAGCCTCATCTATACTAAGATTAGTTGTATCTATAATAATAGCTCCCTCTGGAATCACTAATGGGGCTACTTCTCTTTGAGTATCAAGCTCATCTCGCAACATTAAATTATGCTTAATTTCCTCTAAATCTCTCTCGGGATAATCTTTCCACCGTCTTTTCGCCCTTTCATTAAGGTCGGCTGTTAAAAATATTTTGATTTTTGCAAAAGGAAAAACAATACTTCCCATATCTCTGCCTTCAGTAATAACTTTTTTATCTTTAACTAAATCCCTTAATAAACCTGTTACAAATTCTCTAACAGTTGGATGAGCTGAAAACTCAGAAACTTTCCCCTCTACCTCTTTTGTTCTAAGTTCCTCTTTTAATGGTTTCCCTTGATAATAAAGCGTAGTACCAGTTAGCGATATTTCAACTTTTATTTTTGAAAAAATATCTTGAAGTTTATTTATAATCTCCTCATTTGATGTAAAATCGTTTATTTTGTGACATCCATTTTGCATAAAAAAATATGTAATGGCACGATAAAAGGCTCCTGTTTCTAAAAGGGACAATTTCAATCTCTGAGCGATTAATTTAGCAAGTGTAGTTTTTCCTGAACCAGCTGGTCCATCTATAGTTATAATAAAGGCATCCATTATATTTTCTTTAATTCTTCTATGCTAAAATCTCCCTCTTTTTTAGCCATGCCAGTGCTTAAAATAGTTCTTTCGTCCCTCTTTACACTATGAGCCCAGGTCATCTCTTTAACAAAAATTCAAAGTTTTTCTCCATTAAACCCGCTTTTTAATAAATAAAGCTCCAATACGTACTTGAGTCTTATTTTCAATAATTCCATCTATAGCCCTTTTTTCTAAAAATTTTAGAATCTCTTTTTCCTTTTTAGCAGAAATTTTATATCCTTTGCTTTGCAATTTATATTTTAGTATTTGCCAAAATTTATCTACAGTGCTTTTTTTCTCAAAATAACCTTCATAAAATTTAGCATCGCCAGGATGACCCATGGTATAAAAATAATTAAAAAGTATTAAAAATCCTGGTTGAGGGTCTTTTCTCTTTTTTTTAAAAAAAATTTTTTCAATTTCATCATAGAGAACATTTTTTCTTAAACCTGCCCATTGTACAGCTATAAAAAATTTGTCAGCACAATCAAATAATCTTTTCACTTCTTTCAAATCACTTAATATTGGTGTCATAGATACAAAAACAGTATCAAATTTTCTATTGGGCTCGTATTTTTTCCAGTCTGTTTCAATAATTTGAACGTTTTTAATATTTTTAATTTCTAATTTCTTCCGTAAATGATAGAGCATAGAAGGTGAAATATCAAGAGCAAAGACTTCTGCAACACTTGGAGCTATCTTAATGGTATAGGTGCCTGTACCGCAGGCTACATCAAAAAAAGAATAATCCTTTTTTAAAGCCCCTCTTTTTTCCATTTCCTGTATAATATCTTCTTGCATAGACCTATAAAAGGAGTTCTCTTCTAAACTATCGTATTCTTCTGCAATAAGCTCCCAGAAATCCTTTTTAAAAAATTTCTTTGTTTCCTCTTTTTTGATTTGGGAAAGCTTTACCCAAAAGGCAGGTCTTAATATTTTAGTTAGAAGATTGTGTTTATTCTTTATCAAGCTCATATTTATAAATCTTGTCTAAAATACCATTTATAAAAGCTGGGGATTCATCAGTACCATACAATTTCGCTAATTCTATGGCTTCATTTATACTTACAACGGGTGGAATTTCTGGGCGGAAGAAAAATTCATATAAAGCAATTCTCAAAATATTTTTATCCGTCAAATTTAACCTATTTAAAGTCCAATTTTGGGTATACTTTTGGATTAGTTCATCTAAAAAATCTTTATATTGTGAAATTCCCTGTAGCAGTTCTTCGGCAAAGGAAAGAGCTTTGAGATCACCTTCTTTACTAAGATAGTTCTTATAGTTTTGTAAGGCCTCTTTTAATGGAATTTGTGCAATCTCAATTTGATATAATATTTGCAGAGTAATTTCTCTCCCTTTCCTCCTCTGCATAGATTATAACATTTTCTCAGCTATATATACAGTAAGATCACCCATCATATGGGTATAGGAAGCAAGTTCATTATCATACCAGCCATATACCACAACTTGTGTTATTGGTATTTCTATCTGTGAACAGGTAACTTTATTCAAAGCTTCGGTAGGCAAACCTGAACAAGCTTTTGTCAAATCAACCTTTGCTGTTGCTGTTCTGGTATGGGTTTCTCTTCCCTCTATTATAGCAGCCGCCTTGGGATACCCTATAATGTCTGTAGAAACATTTTGCTCCATCGAAAAAATTAAAAATCCTTTGTATTTGGTTTCAGCTGCTTCTTTATAAATTTGATTAATTAAGTCTTTATTAATATGATTATCAATACTTTCATCCTGTATATTAATCGTTAGGATGATTAAACTTCCAGTAGTTAATGGAACTCTTACACTCTCTGCTATAAAACCTACTTTTTTCATCTCAGGAATTACTAAACTTAAAGCTTCTGCAGCTCCTGTTGTGGTTAAAATTATATTATTAAAAACACTCCTTGCTCTTCTAAGATCTTTTTCTTTCTCTTTGGGTACTCGATCTAATATGGATTGAGATGAAGTTGTAGCATGTACAGTTACCATAGCAGCAGATAAGATTCTTTCTGCCCCAAAATAATCTAATAAGGGTTTTATCATATAAGCAAGACAGGTAGTTGTACATGAGGCTGATGAAATTATCTGATGTTTTTCTGGCTGGTACATTTCTTCGTTAATACCATAGATCATAGTAACTATATCTTCTGGAAGACTTCTGTCTTTGTTTTTTATTTTAAAAGGAGCTGAAACTATAACCTTTTCTGCTCCTGCCACCAAATGTCCTCTTACAGAACCTTTAGGGTCATCTGCCTCTTTCGTAGGATCCCTAAATTTGCCTGTACAATCTATAACTAATCTAACCCCTTCTTCTTTCCATTCAATGTCTTTAGGATTTCTATGGTTCATTAAAAATTTAACTTTCACTCCGTCAATAATCATTGTCTTATCTTTTTCATTTATATTTTCAATCACTCTGTTAGCCTTGTGCCCATAGAGCCATACAGGAAGCCAACCATAGGTACTATCTTTTTCAATATACTCAGCTAAATCATTAAAAGAGGTACCTACCTCTCTCCCTAAATTTACAACAATTTCTGAAAAATATTTTCTTGCTACATGATGCCAAAGAGTAAGTTTCCCAATTCTCCCTAATCCATTAATTCCTAACTTCATAGGTTCCTCCTTATTTATGTCTAATTTTTCCCTTGTAGATATCCCCAGTTATTCCATTTAAAGTAATCCAATCGCCTAATTTTAAAGTATGCTCCCTAAGTTTAGCAGATTTTTTAATTTCATCAATTCTTAGCTCTTCACATCCTACTACACACACCTTGCCTAACCTTCCTGCAACGATAGCTGCATGTGAAGTTTGTCCACCTCTTGCAGTGAGAAGACCTTGTACTAAAGAAATTTCCTTTATGTTCTCAGGAACAGTGTCGTATCTTAAAAGGATAAGAGGATCGCCTGTATACTTTAATTCGTAAATATCATTTAAAGAAAAAACAACCCTCCCTGAAACAATGCTTCCTGAAACACCTATACCCCTTCCAAGATACTGTAAATCTTCTAAGGCTTTTTTCTGAAAAAGTGGAAGCTCCTTCTCTTCTCTTAAAATAATATCTCTTACTTGCAAAATGTATAAGTCTTTAGGGTCTTCACTTTCAAAAGTGAATTCAATCTCTTGATGATCCCATCCTTGTTCATAAACTAAATTATAGGCTAATTGAAGTAAAGCTTTGTAGATTTGTGGAAAAGCTTCTTCCAGAGAAGGACCTTCCCTATTTTCTAATTTTCTTTGTTCTATTGAAATAGGATAGGCATTAACTAAACCAGAAACAACATCCTCACCTTGGTTATAAGTTGTATAATCACCCCAGAGTAAAATTCGTGGAAACTTCCCAAGAGGGGAAGTGGTAAAAATAACACCAGTGCCTGAATTCTGCCCTTTATTACCAAAAACCATTTCTTGCACAATAATAGCAGTCCCCCACTCCTCTGCGATTTCCATTAAGCTTCTATAATAAGCAGCCTTTTGATGATACCAAGAATTTAATATTAACTCAATACTTTTAAAAAGCTGTTCCCAAGGATCATCAATAATTGGTATACCTAAGGTTTCCACCTCTTTTCTATATAATAAAGCTAACTCCCTCATAGCCTCGCCAGAAAATTCTCTTTTCATTTTTACATTGTATTTTCTCTTGTATTCTCTCATTAACCGATTGAAAAAATCTCTGTTTACCCCATGTGCCATAGCCCAGTTTTGAATAAAGCGTCTATAGGTATCCCAAGCAAACCAAAGATTATTAGTTTTTGAGGCTATACTGTCTGCTATCTCTGGAGTAATACCCACATTTAAAATAGAACTCATCATTCCAGGCATAGAGATTGGTGCTCCACTTCTTACACTTAACAATAAGGGCCTCTCAAAATCATTAAATTTTTTACCACTTTTTTCTTCTATTTTTTTCACGCCTTCTCTTAAGATCTTTTCATAATCTTTCCATAGTTCTTGATATTTCTTTAATATTTTATATGAGCGAAATATTTCTGTGGTAATAATAAATCCATGAGGAATTTTAATAGATAATTTAAATGTCCTTGCAAGTTGAACTAAATTGTAAGCCTTTCCCCCTAAATAAACAAGATTATTAGCTAAAGGGTTAGGCTGATCAAGAAAAGAAATACTTTTCCTCAAATCTAAGGTTAATAGTAAATTTAAATCCTCTTTAGGTACCTGCTCTTTACTTCTTATCAGAGCGTGATAAACTTTTTTTAAGAATTTATCTAAATATTTAATTACAAATCCTTGATATAAAATATCTTTTATTAAAATTTCACTTAATCCAAAATATATCTCTTCTTTCTCCTTTTTTTTGATAAAATTTTTATATTTTTCCTGAATAGACTCAAAATCTAAGGTATCAAATATAAGTGGATATACTTTTAAGTACGGATTTACGTAATAGGACTTTATTATATGTTGGACACCATCTAACAATCCTTTAAAGATATCTAAATATTGATTAAAGGTAAAGGGATAGCTTTTTAACGAATTTTCTAACAAGTCTATATATAAATTAAATTTCTGGGAGGTTATGCCATCTATTTCTAATGCTCTTTTAAAAAGATATAATATTTTTAAAATTTTGTAAAACTGATTTTTGGTTAGAAAGTTTATTTCAAATTTTTCTATTAAATCGTCAAAAAATTTTTCTACTAAATATTCTAACCTAAAAGTGAGTCCAAGGGCATCAAATTTTTTTTCTCTATATCTTCCATACATAGAAGGTATATCCACAGCGATATGCCTTTTAATAAAAATTTCTTCTACAGGGGTAAAGGTATTGAAGGATAAGATATAATTATCTTTCAAATCTTTTAGCCAATCTAAAAGAATGGAAATTTTTTTATATGTATCTTCCTCTTGTAATAGTTCAGGTAGTTTTGTGACCTCTTCAAACCCAGAGGCTCTATATTGCTCTATAAAAGTTTCTAAATCTGTAAGATAGCCAAAATATTTTTGTTTTTCAAGTTTATACAAGTGAATTAAATTGTAGACCTTTTTTTTCTCTCTTTCTTCACTTTGAATTTTAGTTAAAGCTTTTTCTATATCCTTTAAATCTAACTCCAAAAATTCATCTACACTATAAATTGAAAACACTTTAAATAGTTCTACTAAAATCTTTTGCAAAGGTAAATGATAACCTATTTCTTCTTTAGTTATCTTTTGCCACAGATGAGTGGGTAAATATTTTTTGATATAGGATCCATCTAAACTAAACCAATAGTTAAAAATATCTTTTATGAAATATATGGCTAAACTGGAATTTTCAATATGAATAAACTTACGCAAAAAATGGAGCACGGTATCTTTTCTCTGGGTGAGCTCATCTAATTCTGTGGAAAGATCTCTAATTAAACCTTCTGCTCCGATTTCATTAAAATAAACTGGTAAAATTTTACAAAACTGTTTTACAAGATTATAGACAGGTTTAATAGGAGCATTCAAAAGTGCAGTGACTTCTCTTTGAAATAGGTCAGTATCTTTTAGAGAAAGACCATAAATGCGTAAATTCAGATGTAGCGCAGCAAGTAAACTTGAACACCATTCAGGATGAGATTTAAAAATATCAAGCCAAGTTTTTATATTTAAAAGATGATTAGGATTAGCTTTAATTTTCCAAAATTCATCAATACCTTCTATTTGGGGAGGACAAAAGCCATATTTTATTATTTCATTAATCAGAATTTCTGCTAAATAAACAGCTCTTTTATTTAAAATAGAAATACCAATATTTTTAATACATTCAAATGCTGTCCAAGGGTATAAATTAGATTTTTCTTTTAAAATAGTAAAAAACTTTACCAAGAACTTTTCTAATTTTTCTGAAGACTGTTCTTCAATCATTTTTATAAGAATATTATTTATTTCTTTAATCAATTCCTCATGAAGTAAAAAAAGAGTAGGAGTTTCTATTAAATTAAAGAGGATAGAGAGCCTATCCTCCTCAGATGAAGAGGCTTTAGAGGAATTTAAGCTCTGCACAAAAGATTTTACTGCTCGCAAAAGTTCTAAATGATCAGGAAAAGTCAAAAGCCTTTGTAAAGTATCTACTGATTTAACTTCTGTTAAATAAGATTTTTTCAAAATCACCTTTTGTAAAAAAGGATGAGCTTCCCATTGTTTGTATGTAAGTAAGTAATATTTTTTTAATAATTGCTGTAAAATAACGATAAATTCTTCCTCTTCAATAGAGAATTTTAAAATTTTTTTGGTAAGTCTTTTAAAAGAATGATAAGTTTCAAGAAAGGCTGAAAAGATATTTTCTGGAAGTTCACTTCCTGCTTCAAGAATTTCCTTTAATAGAGGAGAAAACCTCCGAAAACTTTCATTATCTAAAATATCTAAGGTCTTTTCAAGTAGAATACAATAAAATTCTGCCACTTTAATGTTAAGGTCAAGATTTTCTCCAAAAAACATAAAAAGAAGTTCAAAGAGCAAATAAAATCCCTTTTCTCCTAAGGGGTGTCTTAAAATTAAACTTAAATTTCTTAAATAGAAAGCTCTAAACTCTTCAAAAACAAGCAAGGTATTTCTATATGGATGAAAAATTTCTTGTAAAAGAAAGGACGCCTGTTTTCTTAAGGCAGGAAAATCTGCAAAAATTTGTATTAAAACTTCGTACTTTGGATGATATTTTATTTCAGAAACTTTAGTTTGCTGGAGATTGGCTAATAAAGCTTTAGAAGTATATGTTAACTTTTCCATCCTATTATATAATTTAATACTCTTTACTTGCCATATAATTAACTAAATCTAACAAACGAACTGAATAACCCCATTCGTTATCATACCAGGCAATAATCTTAAGTAAATCCCTGCCAATAACTTTTGTAGTTAATCCATCAATAATTGCACTATGTGGATCTCCAACTAAATCCATAGAAACGAGAGGTTCTTCCAAATAGGAAATATATCTATTTTGATTCTCTTTAAAAATTTTGATCAATTCAGCTGATGTAGTTTCTTCTTTAATTTTTATAACTAAATCTAATAAAGATACATCAGGTGTGGGGACCCGGATTGAAAGCCCATCTATTTTGTGAGCTAAGTCAGGTAAAATTTTTTGTAATGCCTTTATAACTCCAGTAGTTGTAGGAATTATATTTAAAGCTGCTGCACGAGCTCTCCTAAAATCATTGTAGTGCACCATATCAAGGAGTCTTTGATCATTGGTGTAAGCATGAACTGTAGTCATAAAACCTTTTTCAATTTCAAAATATCTTTTTAAAAGAGATAAGATAGGTGCTAAACAATTGGTCGTACAAGAAGCGTTAGATATAATAACATGCTTTTGGGGATCGTAGACATCTTCGTTTACCCCCATAACAATGGTTACATCTTCATTTTTGGCAGGAGCTGAAATAACAACCCTCTTTGCTCCTGCACGAAGGTGTTTTCTTGCTAATTCAGCATCTGTAAAAAGCCCTGTAGATTCAATTACATAATCTACTTCTAACTCTTTCCAGGGAATCTTTTCAGGATCCCTCTCCTGAAACACTCTAATCTCTTTTTCATTTACTACTATATAGTCATCTTTAACATAAATCTCATAAGGTAGTTTCCCAAAAATGGTATCATACTTAAAGAGATGAGCTAACATTTGTGGCGAAGATAAATCATTTATAGCTACAATTTCTATCTGATTAAATTCAGAATATTTAAATCGAGCCCTTAATACAGCCCTTCCAATTCTCCCAAATCCATTTATACCTACTCTTATCATGAACTACCCCCTTTCAACAATTTTCTCTTGGTTTCCAGAATATACTCCATAATTATTCCATCTTCCCCTGTAGCATAATAATTTTTTCTAATCCCCACAGCCCTAAATCCAAATTTTTTATAAAAGTTTATAGCTTTTATGTTTTTCTCAGAAACTTCTAAATAAATTTTTTTTACTTTATTATTATAAGCTTCGAAAAGAAAATTTTCCAAAAGATACCTACCTAAGCCCTCTCCCTCAAATTCTTTTTTTACTGCTAATCTTAAGATTTCGCCTTCATCTAAGTTAAGTCTCCCAAAAAGGTAACCAATAGGCACTTCATCCGTTATTAAAATTAAAATGATAGAAAAAGGATTTTTGCTTTCCTCCTTTATCATATTAAAGGTCCAAGCTTTTTCATAGAAGATCTCCTTTTCTAATTCTGAAACTCTATAAAGGATGGGCAATTTTATATCCTTCTTCTGCAATAATAACATTTTATTCTCTATTTACATCTCTTAAAGTTACTACAACCTCAACTTCAGGTAAAAGCTTTTTAATCTTTTCAGCTATAAAAAGAGCAATAGCCGGGCTTCTATGTCTACCTCCAGTGCACCCAATACCACATACTATATACCGTCTTCCCTCTTTTTTGTGTAGCGGAAGTGCCCATCGTAAAAAATTAACTATAGATTCAATAAAAACTTGAGTTTCTTGTTTTTCTAATAAAAACTCTTGCACCTCTTTGTGTTCCCCGGTTAAAGGTTTTAATTCTGGTATAAAATAAGGATTAGGTAAAACCCTTGCATCAAAGAGATAATTTGCTTCGTAGGGTAAACCGTATTTATAGCCAAAGGCAATAATTTGAAGGAGGATACTTTCTAAAATCTTCCTACTACCATAAATTTTAAAAATTTCATGTCTTAGTTGATGGACATTAAACCTTGAAGTATCAAGAAATAATGTAGCCCATTCTCTTAGAGTAGATAGTTTCTCCTTTTCTAATAAAATAGCACTTCTTAAATCGTTAGTTTCCTTAAGCATTGGGTGGGGTCGTCTGGTCTGACTAAAGCGAGTAATAAGAGTGGGTAAATCTGCCGAAAGATAGATTATATCGTATTGGTATTTTTTTTCTTTTAAGGTTTCCAGTATTTTAGGAAATTCCTCTAAGAAATTAGGATCTCTTAAGTCCATAACTAAAGCGATCTTACAGGTCGCGAAATTTTTCTGGATATTATCTAATAATGGAAGAAAAAGGCTTGCCGGAAAATTGTCTATAGCTAAAAAATCTAAATCTTCTAAAGCCTTTAAAATAGTGCTTTTACCAGCACCAGATTCCCCGGTAATAATAACTATGTAGGGGGTCATTTAACGCATCTCAGGAATAAGTAAATATATTTTATCCCCCTCTCTATACAAACAACAAATTTCATTTTTATCGGTATTATAAAAAATGAAGATATTTTCTTTATCTTTTTTAAATAACTCTAAGGCTTCTTGTGTAGAAAGGGGATAAATCTTCTTAACTTGTACCAAAACTTCTTCTCCCTCGGGAATAAATGATCTTTCTTGAGTTCTTGGTAACCTATGTTCTTGTCTTTTTTCTTTTAATTTTTTAATAGCTTTTTTTAGTGATTCATAAGCTAAATCTATGGAGGAATATATATCCTCTGTTTCCTCTTTTACAACGATTGTTTCGCCATCCCCTTTAAATATAATATCTGCAATTTCTCTAAATTTTTCTCGTTTAAAAATTACTTCCACTTGAACAGGACCATAAAAATACTTTTCTAACTTGGCAAGCTTTTTCTCTGCGTATTGAGCAATAGCAGGTGAAGAATCCATTCCTTTAAAAGTAAAACTAAATTCAATCATAGATATCCTCCTTTTTTATTTTTTCTCTCTTTTAGTGAAGGAATATTTAGTTCTTCTCTATACTTAGTGACGGTTCTTCTTGCAATTTTTATACCATACTTTTTGTGTAAAATTTTGGCAATTTCATTATCGCTATAAGGCTTTTTAGGAGGCTCTTGGAAAATAATTTCTTTTATGTAATTCTTAACTGCGGTAGCAGATATACTTTCTCCTGTGCTCGAATTAAACCCTGTAGAAAAGAAAAATTTTAAAGGAAAAGTTCCAATGGGGGTTTCCACATATTTATGACTTATAACTCTACTAATAGTGGATTCGTGAAGACCTGTAAGCTCAGATAAATCCTTTAATGTGAGAGGTTTTAAAAAAGCCTGTCCCTTTTCTAAAAATTCCTTCTGAACTTCTAAAATGGCAGACCCAACTTTATAAAGAGTGGTATAACGACTATCTAAAGCTTTAAGCAAGTATTCTGCAAATTTTAATTTTTCCTTTAAAAATTGTTTGGCTTTTCCATCATTGAAAAGTTTTCTGTTCTGATGAAATTTATAATAAAGAGGGCTATAAAAAACCTTGGGATATTTCTCTTTTAAAATTTCAACCTTCCATTGACCCTCCTCTTTATAAAATCTCAAATCTGGCTCAAAATAGATATCCTTAGGAAGGTAGAAGTTCCTTGCTGGGTATGGTTCAAGATTCCTGATAATTTCTAAAGATTTTTTTAGCTCTTCTATAGAATATCCATATTTTTTAGAGAGATTTTCTGGTCCTTCTGGAATTTCTTCCAAATGCTTCTCCACAAGTTTATAAGCCAGGTCCTCTGAGGTTAAGCCTAAAAATTCTAACTGAGTTAACAAACACTCTTTAAGATCCTGAGCAGCTATTCCCACTGGGTCAAGCTTCATAAGTAATTTTCTTACTTTCTGTACTTTATCTTCACTAACTTTTAAGTCCTCAGCTATTTCTTTTACAGTGGCACCTAAGTAGCCCTTTTCATTTAAATTTCCTATAACAAACATAGCAATTTCTCTTTCGCCAGGTGTAAGTTCAAGAAAACCTAATTGCCAGAGAAGATGTTCTTTAAGATTTTCTTCAGACTTTAGCCGGGCATCAAAGCCTACATCCTCTTCTCGCTCTTCAAGTAAAAATAACAATCCTTTAGGCTCTTTTGCATAGATTTCATCCCATGATCGTTCTTCTAATAAAGCTACTTCTTTCTGAGAACTGGCAGCTCTATAACTGGTTTCATCAGTGTCGTTAAATTCTATTTCTAAAAAAGGATTACTTTGTATTTCTTCTAATAAATATTCCTTAAGCTCAAGGATATTTAACTGAAGTACTTTTAAAACTAATTTCAATTGGGGAGTTAGAATAACTTGTGGGAGAAGTTTTAATTGGTTTTTTATTTCAACCATATTAGATATGAAATTCCTCACCTAAATATTTTTCTCTAACAACTGGGTGTTGTAAAAGTTCAATCGGTGTTCCTTCTCCTATAATTTCACCATCTGCAATCACATAGGCTCTATCACAAATTTTTAAAGTATCCCGTACATTATGGTCAGAAATTAATATACCCAATTGTTGGTGTTTTAAATTTTCAAAAATCTCTTTTAGTTGTGCTATTCCTATGGGATCAATTCCTGCAAAAGGTTCATCTAAAAGAATAAAATCAGGCTCTATTAATAAAGCTCTCACAATCTCCACTTTTCTCTTCTGGCCACCAGAAAGATATTGTGCTTTTATTTTTAAAACTTCTTTAAGATTAAAGAGTTCAATATATTTTTCTAACTTTTTTTGCATAGCATCGAGCTTACCTTTCCATTTTTCCATAACAATTTTAAAATTTTCCTCAACAGTAAGATTTCTAAAGACTGATGTTTCCTGCGGTAAATAGATGATACCTAATTTGGCACGTTCTGAGACATCTAAAGGAGTTATATCTTTATCATTATAAAAAATTGAGCCAGCATCAGGTTTTAGAAAACCTGCTAAAATATAGAAAGAAGTAGTTTTCCCAGCTCCGTTTGGCCCAAGCAAACCAACTATCTCTGCTTTTCTCATATAAAAACTTACATTCTTTACTACCTCTCGATTTTTAAAACCTTTTTTAAGATTTTTAGCAGCCAATATAGCCTCTTTATTTCCCATAAAATTTTACCCTAACCCTACCACCTTCCTTAGAAAAAACCTCACTTCTATCTTCTTTAAAATAGACGATAATAAGGTCCCCTTCTACTAAATTATCTTCATGCCAAACCTTAGGGGTCTCTTCCAAATATAATTTTTCTTGGTCCTTATAGTAGGTTGCTTTTCCACAAATAGCTTTCCATTTGTCTTTTTCAATCTTAACTTTGCCTATGGCAATCACTCTTTGCAATTCTCTTTTACCTGTGCCACCTGTTTGATTGTTTTTAGCATAATACACATAAAGTTTATCAGCCCAAAGTTTCATATCCTTTGTAGTAGCAAAAACCTTACCTGTAAAAACAGCCACCCCCTCGTCTTCAAAAATTTCCATCTTATCTGCATCAATATTTACTTCATTCTCCTTAGAATAGCCATAACTTACAAACAACAGAAACAGAAAGAAGATTAGTAGATATAAAAAAAACCTTTCTTCTGAAAACACAAATTTAAACATTTTTTATTTGACCTTTCCTCTAAATAAAATAAATATAACTTAAAAAACTCGTAAAACAAGACTACATTCAATGCCTCTGAATTTACATATTTTTACCATAATAGAAGCCTAAGAGATTAGCAGCTTCACTCCAAATTTTACCCTTTGCCTTTTCCTGCAGATAAATGAAAAAAAATTTTACAAGATGAAATCTTTTTCTCTCATATGAAAAGCTCATAATCTTTGATTATAAATAAATTCAACCCCATACATACAAAAGAATTTGAAAAGATTAAAGCGTTTCTAAAAGATAAACTCTACTTCACCAGTTTATGCCCTTTATCCTATACATTCTATAGAATAATTTTTAAAGTCCCTCCACAAATACATACTCAGAGGCAAACGTATATAAAAAGCCTTCTCCCCTTATATGTGACTTTCCTAATGTTTAAGCTTCATATAGTTTATCTTCAAAGTTATCAAAGATAAATTAGAAAACATAAATTTAAGGTAATTTTATTTGGGGGTTTAGCAAACCCTTAGGATCAAAAACTTTTTTTAACTTTTTCATAAATTCAATTTGAAGAGGATCAAGTTCCCAGCTAACATAAGATCTCTTCAAATACCCTATTCCGTGCTCTCCGGAAATGGTTCCTGTAAGTTCTATTACCTTTCTTAAAATAGCTTCTCTTACTTCTAAAGCCTTCTCTTCATTTTCAAAAAGAATATTTACATGAAAATTTCCATCTCCTAAATGTCCAAAGGCAGAGATATAGAGCCCGTAATTTTTTTCCAAACCTCTTACAAATCCTAAAAATTCTTTCATTTTCTTTCTTGGGACAACTATATCATCAGATATTTTTTTGGATCTAAGTTTTTTTAACAAAGGAGAGATATTTCTTCTTATTTCCCAAAGCTTTTCTATTTCTTCTTCTTTTTCCCTTTTTACAAATGAAATTTTCTTTGTTTTTAAAAAAGATTCTATAAATTGACTATCCTCTAAAACCTCTGCAACTTTTCCATCAATTTCTAAAAAGAGCAAACTTTCAATTCTATTACTTAGACCTGCTTCGGCTTTTAGGGGTTCAAGTGCTTCTTCACAGACTTTAAGAGAGGTTTTATCTACAAATTCTGCAGCAGCTGGGGTTAGCCCTTCTAAAAGTAATTCATTAAGCACATCTATGGCTAAATCTTCTGAGGTAAAAAATATAAGATAAAGACACCTTTTTTTAGGTAAAGGCAAAAGCTTAAGCACTATTTCTACAAATATGCCCAGGGTTCCCTCTGAGCCAACAAAGAGCTGGGTAAAATTATAGGGGACTACTCCTTTAAGGGTATGAGGGCCTGTTTTTAAAAGTTTTCCTCCTGGTAAGGCCACCTCCATAGCTAAGACATAATCTTTTGTAGTGCCATATTTTAGCCCCCTTGGCCCACCTGCACCAGTTGCCACATTTCCTCCAATGGTTGAAAAGGCATAACTTGCTGGATCAGGAGGATAAAAAAGTCCAAATTTTTTTAGATATCTTTTTAGCTCTCCATTTAAAACTCCAGGTTGAACTCTTACAATTCTTTCATCATGATTTAATTCCAAAATGCGATTCATCCTTGTAAAAGAGATAACTAATCCTCCTAAGATAGGTAAGGCACTCCCTGTAGTTGATGTTCCGCTTCCTCGTGAGACCACATAAAATTCATATTTATCTGCAAGCTCTAATATCTTTAATACTTCTTCCTTAGTTTCTGGTAATGCTACAGCGGAAGGTTTAAAGAATAAAGGAGAAGAGTCATAGGAATAGGCCTCAAGATCCTCATCCTCTGTTAAGAGCCTATCTTTTAAGATTTTCTTTAAAGCAAAAACTGTCTCTTTAGGAAGGCTCAAACTTGACCTCTAAAAGACTATTTTCTTCAGGAGTAGAAAAAGTTTCGAGGGGGAGTTCCTTTAATAGGTCGTTCATCATGAAATTAAATTGCATTCTAAAGCTTCTATTTTCATTAAGCTTCTTTTCAAAGATCTTTAAGTGATAAATAATGGTTGAATGTTCTTTCTTTAAAAATTTGGCGATTTCTTTAATATTTTTTTTGGCTACATACCTTAAGAGATATATAACAGCCTGTCTTGCTGTACTACAATTTCTTTTTCTTGAAAAAGAAAAAATTTCCTCCTTAGTTATTCCAAAATTTCTGCAAACGGTATCTAAAATGAGTTCAATATCTGTGGAGGATTCATTAGTTAAAAAGATTTCATTTAACAATTCCTTAGCTAAGGTTAAATTAATAGGTTCTCTTAAAATATTTGCTCTGGCAATTAAACCATAAACTATACTTTCCAGTTGTCTTACATCTCCTCTTACTTGCCGTGCTAAATATTCAACCACTTCGGAAGGCAATTTATATCCCTCTTTCTTGGCTTTATAGCGAATAATTTTTTTACGAGTATCAAAATCTGGCTCATTTAATTTAACTATTAAGCTTCCATTTAAACGAGAACGAAAAGCAGAATCAATATCTTTTAACTCCTGAGGTAACTTAATGGAAGTGAAAAATACCGTTTTCCCTTGATCTAAAAGATAATCTATTAAAAAAGAAAGTTCTCTTTGAGTATAATCTTTACCTACCAAAAAGTGAAGCCCATCTAAAAGCAGAAGGTCACAATTTTTCATTATGATTTCTTTAAAATTCTCAATTTGTCCTGCCTTAAGATATTTAAGTAAGTAATTTAAAAAATCTTGAGCAGAGAAATAATAAATCCTTTCAAAGCCTCTTTGTAAAAGTGCCCTACCAACTCCCTGAGTTAAATGGGTTTTTCCTAAGCCACAATTTCCACAAAGATAAATAAAATATCCCTTAGGCACTTCTTCCACTAAACAGCTACAAACCTTAAAGGCAAACTCATTTGATTTGCCCACCACAAAATCATCTAAGGAATACTTGGATGAAAACTTTCTACCTATAACCTCAAGGGGATTAAAGGGAAGAAGCATTTGTTCTGCTATCGATGCTTCTTTCACTAAAAATTCATAACCTATAAGCCCTGCTTCTAAAGCTACCTTTTCTATAAGTGTTGAATAATTTTCTTTGAGCCAACCTTTAGTAAACTCATTAGGAGCCACTAATATAAGTTTTCTTTCCTTCACATAACCCTGCAATCCAGAAAACCACACCTTATATATCGCCTCAGGAAGTTCCTCTTTTAATCTATCTTTTAAATACTCCCAATCTTTAGAACTTCTCCCCCCCATAACTACTCATCCCAAGTTGAATAAATAGTATCAAATGACCTCCTTTCTGGATATATTTTTATTTATCCAAAAAAAAGAAATTTGCAAAAAAATCTAACCTTCAATAAATACCTCTATGACTTCCTACATTTAAAAACAAAATATACATTAAATTAATAAGTTGCTGTGATTGCCTTCTTAAAGGCAGAGTGGTTAATAGATTGTAAGGTAAATTTTTGCTAAAAAGCTTAGAGGTTAAATCTGCCTTTTTATAAAATCTCGTTCAATCTCTTTTTTTCTTTAATTTTTTATAATTCTGATTTTTAACATTGTTTTAAAGAGTTATTCAAAGGCAATTATCTTTGGAAACAGGCTATGAAATAGTTTTCCCCTTTGGGCGTAAGCTGTGGGCTTGTCTCACGGCAGACTTTAGAGGCTTCTCTACAGCGTGGATGGAATTCACAACCCTTGGGTCTCAATAATGGGCTTGCAGGTTCGCCAATATTTTCTTCATAAGAAGGTGGCTGATTGGAAAAAGGATCAGGATAGGAGCGAAGTAAAAGCTGGGTATAAGGATGATGAGGAACCTTAGAAAAAACTTTCTTATCAAAGATTTCTACTATTTTTCCTAAGTACATGACTACTATTTTATCTGCCAATTCTAATGCTACTGGTAAGGAATGAGTAATAAGTAAATAGCTCAAGTCGTATTTGACTTTTAAATCTTTTAAGAGTGAAAGAACTTGACTTTGTAGAGTCATATCTAAGGCTGAGGTGGGTTCGTCAAGCACAATAAGTGCTGGCCTTGTAAGAAGAACCCTGGCTAAGGCAACCCTTTGTCTTTGCCCACCACTTAATTGATGTGGATAAAATTCTAAATGTTCTTCTTCCAGCCCTACCTGTGAAAAAACTTCTAATACCTTGGATATTGCTTCTTTTTTTCTCATTTGAAAATTTAAGAAAAGAGGTTCTAATAAAATATTTTTTATTTTGTAACGAGGATTAAGAGAGGCATAACTATCTTGGAATAAGGCTTGAATTTTAGGTCTAACAAGACGATAGGTTTTGCTATCTAATTTTTCTATGTTGGTTCCAAACCAAAAAACTTCGCCCTTCTCTGGTATTTCTAAACCCAAAAAAACTTTTCCTAAAGTACTTTTTCCACATCCACTTTCTCCTAAAAGAGCAACTATTTCACCTTTTAAAATTTTTATGGTTACATCTAATAATACCCAAAAAAATTTTCTCCTATACCAATTTATTCTTACAGAATAACCTTTAAAAACATTTTTTACTTCCGCTATTATCTCTGTGTTATTCATAGGCGAAACACCTAACATAATGCTCAGTCTCTACTTCAAACAAGGTAGGACTTTCCTCTAAAGACCTTCCACAAGGATGGGCACACCTCCCGTAAAAAGTACATAATGCCTCCAAAGAAAATTTTTTATTGGACAAATCCATGGAAAATCCTTCTCTACCAGGATAGCAGGAAAAAAGAAGTCTTGTGTAAGGATGAAGGGGTTTTTGAAAAAGTACTTCAGTTTTTGCTGATTCTAAAATTTCACCTTTATAGTAGACCAAAATGCGCTCCGCAAGCCATCTTAAAACCCCTAAATCATGGGTTATAAATATTATACTTAAATTTCTCTCCCGGTTCAGCTTTTTTAAAAGAGCTATTATTTGAAGTTGAATAGTTAAATCAAGAGCAGTGGTAGGCTCATCAGCGATAAGAATTTTTGGGGAACAAATAATAGCCATAGCAATCATAACCCTTTGTCTTAGCCCACCTGACAACTCATGGGGATAATTCTTTAACCTAAGTTGAGGGTCTGAAATACCCACTTCTTGTAAGGTTTTAATCATAAGAGCAGTACTCTCTTTTCCCTTTAACCCAAGATGATGCTCCACTACTTCCTTTAGTTGACTTTCCACTGTTAAAACAGGATTTAGACTACTTAAAGGATCCTGAAATATTATAGAAATCTCTTTACCCCTAATTTTGGCATAATCGTCTTCATTAAGAGTTAATAAATTTTTACCAGCGAAAATTACCTCCCCTCTATGGACTTGAAGTTCCTTCGGTAATAGACCAAGAATAGTATAAGCTGTCAAAGACTTACCTGACCCACTTTCTCCAAGAATCCCTAAAATCTCCCCCGGTTTTAAAAAAAAAGAAATGTCCTTTAAAAGAACCTTTTCACCACTTTTAACCTTTACTGTGAGACCTTTTACTTGAAGTAAATAAGACATTTGGTTAAAAATGTATATCTCTCTTGCATCTCAAGAGTCTAAATTATCTTCACCCCCCTCCACAAGCCCTAAGCTCAGCTGCCATAATTTCATAGGGTGTGGCAGCACGAACTTCTAATATTTCTATTTTCATTATCACATTCTTTCCCGCTGCCGGATGGTTAAAATCTGCAATGATTTTGTCTCCTCTAACTTCCAAAACTTTAAAAAAAGTTTTAGAACCATAAGGAGATACTTCTTCATACCATTCTCCAGGTCTAACTTTTTCCGGATGTTTAAGAGAAAGAAGGTCTACTTCTTTGACTAAATAATTTAAATGTGGTCCATAGGCTGAATTGGGAGGGATTATTACTTCAACTGTTTCACCCTGTTCTTTATCATAAATAGCTTTTTCAATAATATAGGGTATAACTTCTCTACCATAAATAAAAGAGACTTCAAAAGGTCTTGAAAACCATTCTGGAGTTTTTTCTCCCTCTATTTCCATCTGGTATTTCAAGCGAACAAATGTATCCTGTCCTACCTTCATAGCCCTTATCCTTATTGTTTTTTTAAAGTTAACTATTTTTCATTAAAAAATCAAGTAAAGCCATTTGAAACCACATCCTATTTTCTGCTTGATCCCAAACCACTGATTGTTTTCCTTCTAAAACTTCTTCTGTAATTTCCATGCCTCTATAAGCAGGTAAGCAATGTAAAACAATAGCTTCAGGATGGGCAAGTTTTAGTTTTTCCTGGTCTAAAGTAAACTCTTGGAACGCCCTTTTTCTTTCTTCTTTTTCTATTTCTTGTCCCATGCTTACCCAAACATCAGTATTAATTATCTTTGCCTCACGAAGAGCCACTTCTGGATTATAAATTATTTCAATTTGAGCCTTAAATTTTTCTTTAGCTTCTTTCAAAAGGTCTTTATTAGGTTCATATCCCTTAGGGCAACAAATAGTTAAAGGAAAGCTGAGAAGAGCACTTGCTTCGATCCAAGATTGTGCCACATTATTACCATCTCCAAACCATAATACCTTATCTTTATAAAGATCTTTACCTTTTTCGATTATTGTCATAATATCTGACATTACCTGACAAGGATGAAATTTATCTGATAAACCATTTATAACAGGGACCGATGCGTAAGTGGAAAATTCTTCAATAGTTTCCTGTTTATATGTTCTAAGCACAATTCCATCTACATAACGAGAAAGTACTCTGGCTGTATCTTTTATAGGTTCTCCTCTTGAAAGTTGTAGATCCTGCCAGGAGAGAAATAATGAATGTCCTCCTAATTTGGACATAGCTACTTCAAAGGAGACACGAGTCCGAGTAGAAGGTTTTTCAAAAATTAGGGCTAATATTTTACCCTGGAGGGACTTTTCCCAATTTTTTTTTCTTTTAAATTGCAGAGCCCTTTCAATTAGGGTAATTGCCTCTTCTTTTGTTAGATCCCAAAGTTTTGTAAAATGCCTAACTTTCATTTTTTTTTCACCCCTATAAATGCATTTTATTTCCTAATTTTGCCCCAAATTATTCTATTGTAAAGCTTTTTGAAAAAATTTTTTTGAACTTTATATCACATAACTTGTATCTGATAGAGATTGGCATTTCCTATTAACCTGCATAAGAAAATAAAATCAGGAGCAGACTTCAGCCTGGGTTTAAATACAGAGGTCTTTGGCGGTATTTAACTTTGTCATGTAAAAAATAAACTATAATGAAATAAGGGTGTGGAAAAACGTAGAGCTAATAACAAGGCTTTCAAAGGAAAAAGTTAGATATGGCGGAAGTTAAATAAGAAAATATGATGTGCTGCATGAGTTCTCTTTTCTTAAATTATTTTATTCAAACTATATTCAATAATCCCTTGGACTCCTAATTCCAAAAGTTTAGGCACTAAATCTCTTACTTCTTTTTCAGAAACAACAATTTCTAAAGCATACCATTCTTTACCATATAGTTTTGAAATCGTTGGTGCAGTAATACTGGGCAACAGGGCAACTACTTTATCCAAATTTGCTGCAGGCACATTCATTTTTAGCCCTACCTTTTTATGAGAATTTAGCGCTCCTTTAAGCAATACAGCAATTTGTTTTATTTTTCTTTGTTTCCAAGGATCTTCCCAAGCTTTAATATTTGCAATAAGTTGAGGGTAGCTCACAAGCATTTCATGAATAATTTTCAAACCATGTGCTTTAATAGTGGAACCAGTTTCCGTAATTTCAACGATAGCATCACAAAGTCCTTGGACTACCTTTGCTTCTGTTGCTCCCCAAGAATAGGAAACCTCAACAGGTATTCCCTTCTTTTCAAAAAATTTTTTAGTATAGTTAACTAACTCCGTGCTTATCTTTTTACCTTTTAGATCTTCTATAGTTTTAATATCAGAATCAGCTCTTACAGCAATTACCCAACGTGCCGGTTTTTTGCTTATTTTGGAATATGGCAAATCTTCAACTACTATTACCTTTGAATCGTTATTAAGGATCCAATCTTTTCCAGTAATGCCAGCATCAAGAACTCCAACCTCTACATAATAACTCATTTCCTGAGGCCTACATATAACCATTTCTAACTCTGGGTCATCTACTTCGGGAAAATAACTTCTCTGATGTACTTCTATGGTCCAACCTGCTTTTTCAAAAAGGTCAATTGTAGCTTTCTCTAAGCTTCCTTTAGGTATTCCAAATTTAAGTCTTTTTTTCATAAACTGCCTCCGGATCTATTATTCTCCTTTCAGTAATTTCCACTTCACCTGTATTTAAAATTTTTCGATAAAAACAACTGCTATAGCCTTCATGGCAAACCGGACCCTCGGGTTTAACTTTTATTAAAAGAGTATCACCGTCACAATCTATGTAAATCTCTTTAACTAACAAAACATGACCTGAAGTTTCACCTTTCATCCATAATCTTTGTTTACTTCTGCTATAAAAATGTACTTTACCTGAAGAAAGGGTTTTATTTAAAGCTTCTTTATTCATAAAACCTAACATTAATACTTTTCCTGTTTCTATATCTTGAATTATCGCTGGAATCAGACCATGCCCTTTCTCAAAATTTAATTTATAGTCCATTTTTCACCTCCTCTACCATCTGCCTTAAGTAAGCCTCGGGATCTTTTGCTGTAATTATAGAAGTGCCAATTAAAGCTCCTTTAAAACCAGTTTTTTTTAATTCTCTAAGTTCTCTACCATGGTTTATACCAGATTCAGCTATAACTGGAATCTCTTTAGGAATTAAAGGAAATATCCTATAACAGTGGTTAGGATCTAGCTCTAAGGTTGAAAGATTTCTGTTATTAATTCCTATTACCTTTGCACCAGCTTGAAGAGCTTTTTCCAAATCTTCTTCTGAATGTATCTCTACTAAAGCCGAAAGTCCAAGTTTATGAGTGTAGCATATTAGTTCTTTAAGGTCATAAGTATCTAAAATGCTTGCAATAAGAAGAAGGAAATCTGCACCAAAAGCTTTTGCTTCTTCAATTTGCACTGGGTCAAAAATAAAATCTTTTCTTAATAAAGGTAAAGAAGTGAGTTCTCTAATACCAGCTAAATATTCAAGAGACCCTTGAAAAAATCTT
>JBKBJB010000029.1:0-8591 GCA_046294055.1 Caldimicrobium sp. | reverse complement strand
GAAGCTCTGGCCGAGCTTTTTCTATTTCTTCTTCACTAAAGGCAGGATTTAAAAGAATATCCGTAAAGAGGTCAAGGATGGTAAAAAGATGTGAAGATAAGGTTAAGGCTTTAAGACCGAAGGTGTTTCGTCCTGCAAAACCTTGAATAGAAGCACCTAAACCTTCAATTTTTTGTGATAGCTCTTCAGCTTTGTAATTTTTGGTACCTCGTGTCCATAGCAAAACTAATGCTTGGAAAAGTCCATTTGTATGTTCCTCTTCAAACCTTACACCCCCTGGGAAGGCGAGAGTAATTCCAACTGTTGGAACCCCTCTTCTTGGAAATAATATCACCTTAAGACCGTTTTCTAACTGAAAAGTCTCTACAGCTTCTTTCTGAGGTTTTTTCTTTAAAAGCTCCTCTAAGACCTCCTCACCAAAAAGTGCTTTTTCAGAAAGAAAAACTGCCACTAATTTATCTTCTCTTAGCCATTTTTTGGCAACTTCTTGTATGTCCTTAGGGGTTGCTTTTTCAATTTTTTCTTTATACCAAAGAAGATCTTTATAGGAATTTCTTAAAAGTTGAAAAGTAGCAATTTGTCTTCCAAGCCCTTCCGCTGTTTCTTGTGAATAAATAAAGGAGGAAAGAACTTTATTTTTAGCCCTTTCTAACTCCTCAAGAGTTGGCCCCAAGTCCTTTATTTCTCTTACTAAGCGAATAAGTTCTTCTAAGAGAGCCTTAAAATTTTTAGGTTCTCCTTTACCATAGATTTCAAAAAGACCTGGCCCGTCGGGAGTAAATGCAGAAGTGGATATACTTTTTACTAACTGCTTTTCTCGTTTTAATTTAAGAGAAAAAAGTGAAGATTCTCCATCTCCAAGTAGGGCTGCTAATAAATCTAAGAGAGGGGCATCATCACTTTTTATGGAAGCTGCAGGAAAAGAAAGGGCAAAATAACCTTCTTTTACAGGTCTTTCCATCCACTTAAGGAGAGGTTTAGGAGTATAGGTTTCTTCTGGGAAGGAGCTCTTTTTTAGTTGCCTTTCTGGCAAGCTTGAAAAATACTTTTCTAAAAGAGGATCTATTTTTTCAAGATTAATTTCTCCAGAAATGACCAAAACCATATTTTCTGGAGTATAGAAATGGTTGATAAAATAAAAGAGGTTTTCTCTTTTTAATGAACGAACAGTGTGTTCATAGCCAATAATAGGTCTTTTATAAGGGTAGCTATCATAAGAGGCTTTCATAAGTTCTTCAAAAAGAACGATCATAGGATTATCTAAACGCATTTTCATTTCTTCGACAACTACTTCTTTTTCTCGCTCAAGTTCTTGAGGATCAAAGTATGGGCGAAATACTGCTTGTGAGAGGACTTCAAGGGCAGTAGGTAATATATGGTCTGGCCCAACTACATAATAACAAGTTACATCATTGGATGTAAAGGCATTTATGTATCCCCCTTGTTCTTCAATCTTACCTGCAACTTCACCAGGATTTAGTCCTTCCCCTCCTTTAAATATCATATGCTCAATTAAATGTGTTATTCCAGCAACCTCATCCTCTTCATATTTACTTCCTACTTTTACACAAAGGTAAACAGCTACAACTTTCTCACCCTCTTTAGGCACCAAAAGTACTTTTAGCTTGGATGACAAGGTTTTCTCATACACTCTATTTACAATTAGATTTTCTATTGTTAGCCCTTTATCCATATACATTCCTCCAATAAGTATGATAATAATGAGAAAATAAATTAAAAACTTGAAATTTTTTGAGAATGGGAGGTAAAAATGTTTTATCATTTTATGTTATTAACTCAAATATAGCATATTTTATGAAAGAGCCAATTTTAGTACAAAGGACTGAAACACTATGGGTTAGATAAAAAGGATAATCTAATGAGACTGGGGGAGGAGGACTCGAACCTCCACTCGTGGATCCAGAGTCCACTGTCCTGCCAATTAGACGATCCCCCAAAGTTTTTTATAATAAAATACTTACAATTAAGATCTTGTCAAGGGTCTATCTATAGCATGCTCTGTTTTACCTTGACATAGATAGAAATTCTGATATTTTCTTTAGTTAAATAAGTTAAGTAAGCACTTACATTTCAAATTTGAGGAAGGCCTATGAGATCGAAAAAATATGTATTTTTTATTCTTCTTGGACTTTTATTCATTTTACTTGGAATTTTTGTTTATTTTATTTGGAAATGGAAAAATTATGTGACCACGAATGCGGTTTTTGTCCAGGCAGATCGATTAGTTTTTGTTAGTTTCCCCAAAGTAAATGGGAGGATAATTAAACTAACCAAAAAAGAAGGTGATAAGGTTTTGGAAGGGGAACTTTTAGCAGAAATTGAGCCTTTAGATTATTTGGCAAAAGTGAAATATTTAGAAGAAGAGATAAAGAGGATTTCCTCAGAAATAGATAGTATTACTTTTTCTAAAGAGAAATTGGGAAGAGAAATTCTCTTGAGGACGGAGCAAATTGAGAGAGAAATTAATCAGATAGAAGAGCAAAAGAAGGCTCAAAGAGAAAAAATAGAGGCTTTAAAGGCAAGATTAGCTTTGATAAGAAAGGATCGCACAAGATTACAAGCTTTACATAAAGAGGGTTTAATTGCTTTGCAAAGTTTAGAAGCAAAGGAGACGGAGGAGCGGGAGCTTTTACATCAAATAGAAGGAGAAGAGGCTAACTTTAAAGCATTAAGCGAGAAATTAAGGTCTTTACAAAAGACTCTTGATTTGATTCATAATGAAAAAATTACTTTAAGGCAATTAGAGGCGAAAAGAAGAGCTTTATCTTATCAAGCTAAATCCTTGGAAGCACAAAAAGAAGAAGCAAAGTTTTATTATTCTTCCACACAGCTAAAAAGTCCTATTTCAGGGCTTATTGCAAAAAAATTTAAGAGTGAAGGAGATGTTATAGTGCCTGGAGAGCCTGTTTATTCTATTATTGATCCTGAGAGTTTTTACATTTTGGTTTTACTTGAAGAAACAAAGCTCCACGGGGTTGAAAAGGGGGCGCCAGTAAAAATTAAATTAGATGCCTATCCGAGTAAAGAGTGGAAGGGAGAAGTTGAAGAAATTCTCCCTGCAACTGCAGCCACCTTTGCTTTAGTGCCAAGAGATATTTCTGCAGGTGAATTTACAAAACTTGCCCAAAGGATCCCAGTGAAGATTAAAATTGTTGCAGGAGATAGATCTTTATTACGGGTTGGCCTTGGCGGAGAAGTAGAGATTAAAAGAGTAAAATAATGGAATCTAAGGAATTTTATGAAACCATCACTCCTTTTGAACGAATTTTAAACACATTTGTGGTAATGATAGGTTTCTTTATGGCTATTTTAGATACTACGATTGTGGACATAGTAGTTCCCAAGATGATGGCACCTCTCTCCACAGACCTCTACGGTATTCAATGGGTAATAACAAGTTATATGATTGCAGCAGCAACTGCCCTCTTTTTAACAGAACATTTAGCAAGATATTTTGGATATTCCTACATTTTTCTTTCAGGTTTATTTACCTTTACGGTATCCAGTTTTTTTTGCGGTTTAGCGCAAAATTTGCCTCAGATGGTATTCTTTCGTGTAATACAAGGTATTGGAGAAGCTTTTATTGCAGCCTCTGCTCAAACTATTTTAATTTCACTATATCCTCCAGAAAAAAGAGGGCTTGCTATGGGAATCTTTGGTTTAGGAGTAAGTTTTGCGCCTGCCTTAGGTCCAACTTTAGGTGGACTTATAACTGAACATTTTAATTGGAGATGGATTTTTTTTATAAATGTGCCCATAGGATTTATTAATTTTATATTAGGATTGCTCTTGCTTCCAAAAGAGCTTGGTCGGCTAAGGGTATTTAGATTTAACTTTTTGAGCTATTTTTTTATTTCCTCTGCCACTCTTTCTCTTCTTATTATGCTTGCTAAAGGGCAACAATTAGGTTGGTTCCAATCCCAACTAATAGGCATGCTACTTTTTATAAGTCTATTTAGCTTTATTCTCTATTTTTTAAGTGAAATGCTTTCAAAACATCCCTTGGTTAAATTGTCTATATATAAAATACCGGAATTTGGCTTTCCTATGGGAATGCATTTTTTTATCTTAGGCTTTGGGCTTTTTCAAATATTTTTTCTCCTCCCTTTATATTATGAAAATTTAAAAGGCCTAACTACTTTCCAAGCAGGCCTTCATATTTTGACATTTGCTATCTTTATAGGCTCTTTTAGTATTATCTCAGGTTACCTTTCAGATAAACTATCGCCTATAAAAATTCTTCTTTTCAGTTCCTTCCTTTTTTTATTTACCTCTTTTTATCTCATTCCTAAGCTTAATTATTATACGCCCGTATGGAAAGCCACTTTTCTTACCATACCTCTTGGAATTTCGATGGGCACTTTTTTTGCCCCTCTAACTTCTTTATCTTTGAGGAAATTAGGACCATTGACTGGTTTAGGAGTTGTGCTGATGCATTATCAGAGATTTGTTGGAGGCTCCTTTGGGACAGCCCTTGCTACCAATCACTTAGAATATAATATACAAAAAAATTTTCTTCGCATAACAGAACTTCAAAATTACCCAGTTGTGGAAAAATTTCTCTCAACAAAGGCTTTTATGGCTAAAAAGTTTTTTTCTACTGAGTTAGCAGTAAGAAAGACAGAAGCACTTTTTTATAAAGTGCAGTATCTTCATGCCTTCAGCTGGAGTTTTCAAGAAACATTTAGAGCTGTAGCTTTTTGGGGATTAATTGGAATACTTTTTTTATTTGCTTATATTTTTTATAAAAGATTTCTTCTAAAAAGTTAGAAAGCACCTTTTAAAAATTTATAGGCGTGTTCATAGATTTTTATAGCACAGTATTCTCCGCACATAGTACAGGCTTTACTTTTGGAGACACCTCCTTCAAGTCTATATTTTCTTGCTTTTTCTGGGTCAATGGAGAGTTCTATCTGTTTTTCCCAATCAAGGGCTGCTCTTGCCTTTGCCATTTCTAAATCCCATTCCCAAGCTCCTTTTACACCTTTTACTAAATCAGCAATATGAGCTGCAATTTTAGAGGCAATAAGACCTTCTTTTACATCTTCTAAGGTTGGGAGGCGAAGATGTTCTGCAGGTGTTAGATAACAGAGGAAATCTGCCCCGAAAGCTCCTGCCAGCGCGCCTCCTATTGCTCCTACGAAGTGATCGTATCCTGGAGCAATATCTGTAGGTAAAGGACCAAGAACATAAAAAGGTGCATTATAGCAAAGTTGTTTTTGTAATTTCATATTGGCTTCAATTTGATTAAGGGGGACATGTCCAGGCCCCTCTATCATTACTTGAACTCCTTTTTCCCAAGCACGAAGTGTTAGCTCCCCGAGTGTAATTAATTCTTGAATTTGTGGCCCGTCTGTTGCATCGGCGATACATCCAGGTCGAAGCCCATCACCCAAGGAAAGCGTAATATCATAAGTGGCAGCAAGGTCTAAAAGTTCATCATAATATTCATAAAGAGGATTTTCTTTTCCATTGTAAACCATCCATTCAATAATAAAAGTTCCACCTCGTGAAACTACTCCTAAAATGCGTTCTTTATTTTTTAGTCTTTCTAAGGTAGTCCTTGTGATGCCGCAATGGACCGTCATAAAATCTACGCCGTCTTCAGCATGTCTTTGTAATACATCAAAAATTTCTGATACAGTCATATTTACAATAGATTTATGATGCTTTTCTACAGCCTCAATTGCTGCCTGATAAATGGGAACTGTCCCTAAGGGAACAGGACATTTCTCCCGAATAATTTTTCTTATCTCATCTAAAGGACCTCCTGTAGAAAGATCCATAATAGTGTCTGTTCCATATTTTAGGGCTATTTCCAATTTAGATATTTCTTCCTCAAGATTGAGTCTATCTTTGGATGTGCCAATATTCACATTTACCTTGGTTTTCAATCCTTTACCAATGGCGCATGGATTAGTTACAGAGGATTTTTTATTCTTGCAAAGGACAATCTCCCCTTTGGCTATTCCAGCACGAATATACTCTGGAGATACCCCCTCCTTTTCTGCACAAAGCTCCATTTCCTTTGTGATGATCCCTTTTTCTGCCAATTTTTTTATAGTCTCCATCTTAAACTCCCAGGCGCGGTTTTTTAAATAATTTTAAAGCAGGAATAAATTTATTTCAAATTATGAGAAATTTGGCACAAAACTGTTACCAAGGTGAGGCATTATTTATATCTTTTAGAGAGGAGAAAATAATGTATAATTTAGCGGTATGTTAAAGGGAGAGCTTGCTAATTTATTAATTGCCCTCACTTTAACTATTCCTATTACCTATTTATTACATAGACTCCATTTACCTACTCTTGTAGGTTTTATTTTAACAGGGTTTATCGTTGGTCCCTCTGCTTTATCCCTAATAAAAGATTTTCACACCTTAGAAAGTTTAGCAGAAATTGGCATAATTTTTCTTATGTTCCTGTTAGGTTTAGAATTTACCCTTAAGAAATTTATAAGCTATAAAAGAGAAGTCTTTCTCGCTGGGTTTTTACAGATAATTCTTACTGCTCTCATTGTTTTACTTATTACTTCAGGATTTTTAGCCATTGAGATGGTAAAAGGACTTTTTTTTGGAATGCTTATAGCCTTTAGCAGTACCGCTGTAGTTTTAAAGATCCTGATGGAGAGGGGCGAATTAAATACTCCCTACGGAAGATACATTTTTGGAATTTTAATTTTTCAAGACCTTTCTGTAATAATGGTAATGTTAGCCTTTCCGATGTTAAGTGGCACAAGCTTTTCCTTTTCTATTATAGGACTAACCTTATTAAAATCTCTAACCATTTTAGGTTTAATTTTTATCGTGGGTATAAAAGTTATTCCCCTATTGTTCTTTCAGATTGCCAAGACTGGGATTAGAGAGCTTTTTCTCATTAGTATTTTTGTGATTTCCTTAGGGTTGGCTTTGTTTAGTTATAAGTTAGGGCTTTCTATGGCTTTAGGAGCCTTTTTAGCTGGGATGATTATTTCAGAATCAGAGCTTGTTTATCAAACTATGGCAGAAGTAAAGCCTTTTAAAGATTTTTTCTTGGCTTTCTTTTTTATTGTCATAGGAGCCCTTTTTAATTATCAAATTCTCTTGGACCATCTTTTGATAATTTTAGCAGGTTTTACTTTAGTTTTTTTAATCAAATTCATAGTGGTCTTCGTGATTGTTTTTCTTCTTAGTAAACACTTAAGGAATGCCTTTTTAGCTGGATTATATCTCTTTCAAATAGGAGAGTTCTCTTTTGTCTTAGCATTAGAGGGAAAGAAAGTTAACCTTATGCCCGATGATTTCTATCAAATCTTTATTGCTATTTCTGTTCTAAGTTTACTTTTTACACCCCTTTTCATCTCCCTTGCTTATCGATTTGCAGATACCTTACTTATGAAAATATCTCCTGAGAAATTTGCTATAATTTCAAGGAGAAGAAAAGAGGAGGTTGTTCCAGCTTATACAATCGTTGTAGGTTTTGGTGTTTGTGGAAGAAATGTAGCTTTAGGTTTGAAAGTATTAAAAATTCCTTACATAGTTTTAGAATTAAATCCTTCTACAGTGAAACACTATAGAAAAAAGAAGGAACCTATTTATTTTGGAGATGCCTCTCATCCTGAGATATTAAAAAAGTTTGGCATAGAAAAGGCAAAAGTTTTAGTAGTAGCTATTGGAGATTCTTTTGCTGCAAGAAGAATTATAAAAGTGGCTAAAATTCTAAATCCTCAACTCTATATCATAGCAAGAAGTCAATTTGTGGCAGAAATTGAGGAATTATTAGAATTAGGAGCTGATGAGGTAATTTCTGAAGAATTTGAAGCCTCTCTTGAACTTTTTGTAAAAATTTTAGAATATCATCAAGTCCCAAAAAATGAAATAAACCATTTAGTAGAACTACTAAGAAGCGAGCACTATGAAGTCTTGAGAAAAGAGGATTTAAGTAAGCTTGCACAGACAATTCCCCAGGAATGGTGGAAGCTTTTTAAAGTTCAAACTTTTCTCATAAAGGAAAAAAGTCCTCTAATAGGGTTAACTTTAGGGAATCTAAACTTGAGAGCCAAAACAGGGGCAACGGTTATTGCTATTCAACGAAGGGATTCCCTTGTTCCTAACCCTTCTGGTGAAACAGTTTTAGAAGAGGGAGACATCCTTATGCTCATAGGAGACGAAAAGGCTTTAAACAAAGCTATTCACTTTTTAAAAGACCCCATTGGAGCTTTGTATTAATAGTGAAGAGAGTGAGTACGATAATACCCAAGATTGTTTTAAGTCAATGTTTCTCTAAACCAGTTAGGTATGACGGGGGGAGAGTATGGGATGATTTCGTAGAAAGATTAAAAAACTATGTTTGCGTTCTTGAAGTATGCCCTGAGGTGGGAATGGGACTTGGTATTCCAAGAGAACGACTTATTGTAATGCAAAGAGGTGAGAATAGAATTCTTTTTCAACCTGATACAGGAAGGGATTTTACAGAGGCAATTAAAATGTTTTCTCAAGAATTTGTGGAAAAGCTCCCAGAGGTTGATGGCTTTATTCTTAAAGCTAAATCACCTTCATGCGGAGTAGGGACAACAAAGCTCTATAAAGAA
>JBKBJB010000028.1:0-8597 GCA_046294055.1 Caldimicrobium sp. | reverse complement strand
GATGTAACAACACCTAATCCTATATGTTTTATTAATTTGCCAGTTGGATGTTCTGCTACAACATTAAAATTTCTCTTTGATAATACAGGAGTTGAAATTCCAAAAAATATTGCTTCTATTATGCTTTCTGCTATTTTGAGTGATACGGTTATTTTTAAATCAGCTACAACAACTCCTATGGATAAAGCAGCGGGTGAAGCTTTAGCAAGAATTGCAGGAATTGATGATATAACCAAGTTTGGCATTGAAGTGAAGTCCAAACTTTCAGATGTAAGTGGAATGTCCGTAAGGGATATAATTATGAGGGATTATAAAGATTACAATATGAGTGGAAAGAAAGTAGGAGCTGGCCAAATTGAGGTTATTGACCTTTCTTTAATTGAGGGAAGAAAGGATGAAATTTACAATGAATTAGTAAAAATGAAAAATGAAGGGGGTTATCACAGTATAGTTTTTATGTTAACAGATATTATGAAAGAAGGAACGGAATTGTTCGTTGTAACTGATGATCCTTCAATAATAGAAAAAGCCTTTGGAAAGAAAATAGAAGGTAGATCTATTTGGTTAGATGGAGTAATGAGTAGAAAGAAACAGGTAATACCACCTTTAGAAAAAGCTTTTGCTGGATAGGATTGATTTCGGGGGCCTTTGCCCCCATTTTATTTTTCCCAAACTTCCTCTATTTTAAAGCTTATATCTACAGCTTTTACTGAATGAGTTAAGGAACCAGAAGAAATATAGTCAATTTCTAAATCCTTATATCTTTCAAGGTTATCTTCGGTAATGCCACCTGAAATTTCAATTTTTAAATCAGGTTTTTTACTTTTAATTATATTTATAGCTTCTTTTAATGCCTCAAATGGTAAATTATCTAAAAGAACCACATCCACTTTGACTGAACTTTCTAATAAAACCTTAAGTTCTTCTAAATTTTTGATTTCGATCTCTACTTTTAAATAATGGGGTATTTCTTTGATTTTTTTTAAGACTTCCTTGAGGCCACCTAAGGCTTTAATGTGGTTATCTTTAATAAGTATTCCATCTGATAGAGAAAATCTATGATTTTTGCCTCCACCAATTCTTACAGCGTATTTTTGCAATACCTTTAATCCAGGTAAGGTTTTTCTCGTATCTACTAAAGTGATTGAGGAATTAAGAATTTCACACATTTTTCTTACAGTAGTAGCAATTCCTGAGAGATGTTGAAGAAAATTAAGGGCTACTCTTTCACCTTTAAGTAGATTTTTTACACTTCCTTGGGCATATCCCAATTTGCAAGGTGAGGTAATAAAGGTTCCTTCTGGATAGAGCCATTCGAATTTTATCTCAGGGTCTATTTCTTTAAACACTAATTCTACAACCGGTTCTCCACAGATTACCAAGTTAGATTTGGCTAAAAAATAAGCCCTTCCCATTAAGTTAGCAGGAATAAGTAATTCAGTAGTTACATCTTCAAAAGGTAAATCTTCTTTTAAGGCTTTTTGAACAATTTCTTTTATTTGCCAAAGTTCCATATGTATTGTTAATAAAAAAATTTTCTCTCTACTGGAAAAATTAGAGATAATACTTATTTTTTATGTTAACAAAAAGATTGGTTTTTGTAAAGAGAAAGTGGGGGTTTAGAAATGGAAGAAAAAAAAGTTGAAACCTCACAAGTGCCAAGTGAGGAAGATAAAATTTCTAAATTAGAGGAAGAAGTAAAGGAATGGAAGGAGAAGGCCTTAAGATATGCAGCAGAAGTAGAGAACTTAAAAAAGGCTTTTAAACGAGAAAAGGAAGAATATTTTAAATTTGCTCTTGAAATAGTTTTTAAAGAATTACTTCCATCTATAGATAATTTAGAAATGGCCCTTAAAGCTTTTGAGACTTCTCAAAATCTTCATGCTCTAAAAGATGGAGTAGAACTATCTCTAAAAGTACTTATTCAGAGCCTGGAAAAATTTGGTTTAAAACAGTTTGAACCTGCAATAGGTGAACCTTTTCATCCACACTTCCACGAAGCTTTACAAGCTGAACATCACGAAGAGATTCCAAATGGTGGAATTGTAAGAGTTTTTCAAAAGGGGTATAAGCTTCATGAAAGGGTTTTGAGGCCAGCTTTAGTATGTGTCTGTCAAGGGAAACCCAGGGATTTAAATGAATCAAATATAAAAGTAGAACAAGAAAAGGAAAATCAAATAGAAAATGAATAAGGGGAGGTAATAGCTATGGCAAAGAGGATACCAATAGTTGGAATTGATCTTGGAACTACTAATTCTTGTGTTGCTATTTTTGAAGGAGGAGAGTCTAAAGTTATTCCTAACAAAGAAGGCACAAGAACAACTCCCTCTATAGTTGCCTTTCAGGAGAGTGGAGAAATATTAGTAGGTCTTCCAGCTAAAAGGCAAGCTATTATTAATGCTGAAAATACGATTTTTGGCATTAAAAGACTTATGGGAAGAAAGTTTAATGACCCTATGGTTCAAGAATGGAAGAAAAAGGTTCCCTATAAGATTGTAGAAGCCCCAAATGGAGATGCTCATGTGGAGATAAGAGGAAAACGTTATAGTCCTCCAGAAATCTCTGCTATGATCCTAAGAAAAATTAAACAAGATTTAGAAGAGTATTTAGGTGAAGAAGTCACTGATGTAGTCATTACAGTTCCTGCATATTTTGATGATACTCAAAGACAGGCTACAAAAGATGCAGGAAGAATTGCGGGGTTAAATGTAATAAGGATCATTAACGAGCCAACTGCCGCTTGTCTTGCCTATGGACTTGAAAAGAAAAAAGAGGGAATTATAGCAGTTTTTGATTTAGGTGGAGGTACCTTTGATATTTCAATTTTAGAAATAGGAGATGGAGTATTTGAAGTAAAATCCACTTCAGGTGATACCTTCTTAGGTGGTGAAGATTTTGATATGCGCATTGTTGATTGGCTTTGTCAAGAATTTAAAAAGGAACATGGCATAGACTTAAAACAAGACAAAATGGCACTTCAAAGATTAAAAGAGGCAGCAGAAAAAGCAAAAATTGAGCTTTCTTCAACTTTAGAGACAGAAATAAATTTACCTTTTATTACAGCTGATGCTACAGGGCCTAAACATTTAGTAATGAAACTTACAAGAGCAAAACTTGAAAGCTTGGTAGAAGATTTAATTCAAAAATTAGAAGAGCCCTGTAGAATAGCTATGAAAGATGCAGGTATAACACCCCAAGATATTAATGAAGTAATCTTGGTTGGTGGAATGACAAGAATGCCAAGGGTTCAACAAAAGGTCAAAGAAATTTTCGGTAAAGAGCCTGTTAAAGGAGTAAATCCTGATGAAGTGGTTGCTATGGGAGCTGCTATTCAATCTGGAGTATTAAAAGGCGAAGTAAAAGATGTTCTCCTATTAGATGTAGTACCTCTTTCCTTGGGAATAGAAACTTTGGGTGGTGTATTTACTGTGTTAATTCCAAGGGGAACAACTATTCCTACAAAAAGAAGTCAAATTTTTACCACTGCTGCAGATAATCAAACAGCTGTGACTATACATGTTTTGCAAGGAGAAAGGCCTTTAGCAAAGGATAATAAAAGTATCGCTAAATTTGATTTAGTAGGAATTCCACCAGCACCAAGAGGTGTGCCTCAAATTGAAGTTACCTTTGATATTGATGCAGACGGAATTTTACATGTAACAGCTAAAGATTTGGGTACTGGAAAAGAACAATCAATTGTTGTACGTCCAAGTTCAGGTCTTTCCGAGGAAGAGATCCAAAGAATTCTTAAGGAAGCTGAACAATATGCAGAAGAGGATAGGAGAAAGAAAGAACTTGCAGAAGCTCGAAATCAAGCAGATTCTCTTATTTACTCTGTAGAAAAAACTCTTAAAGAATTAGGTGATAAGGTTTCTGAAGATCTGAAAAAAGAGGTAGAAAATAAAATTTCTTATCTAAAAGATGTTATGAATAAAGATGATATAAATGCTATTAAGAAAGCAATGGATGAACTAACTCAAGCATCTTATCGTTTAGCTGAAATGCTTTATAGAAGTAAAGCAGAGCAAAGAAGCGAAGCTACAAAGGGAGAAGCTAAAAAAGGTGGTGATGATGTAATAGATGCTGATTATGAAGAAATGAAATGATAAAGCTTGGAATTACTCTGGGCGACCCTGTTGGAGTTGGCCCAGAGATATTAATAAAATCCTTTCCCTTTTTAGGTGTATCGAAAGCAAAATTTATCATTTTTGGAGATGAAGCTCTCCTTTTGAACTTAGCGAAAGTTTTTCAAATTAAAATTCCTTCTAATGTGGAAATTATAAATCTTTCTTCCTTAAAAATAATTCCTGGAAAACCAACTAAAAGTTCTTATGTGGCAACTATTAAGTATCTTCAGACTGCTATAGATTTTCTTAAAAAAGGAGAAATAATTGGGGTTGTAACACTTCCTATAAGTAAAGAAGCTTTTAGTGTTTTAAATCTACCATTTAGAGGGCATACAGAGTTTTTAGCAGAGTCATTTCAAGTAAACGACTATGCGATGACTTTCTATGGAAAAAAAATAAAAGTAGCTTTAGCTACAACTCATATTCCTTTTAAGGAGGTACCTTTTAAAATAGACCCTGAAAAAATAGAAAGGATTGCTGGTCTTGTTTGTGAATTTTTAAGAAAAACTTCTAAAAAGAAGGATCCAAAAATTGCTCTTTCAGCTTTAAATCCTCATGCAGGAGAAAATGGCCTTTTAGGAAATGAAGAAATTTTTCTATTAAAACCATTAGTAGAAAAGCTACAAGCTAAAAATGTACCAATTTATGGTCCTATCCCAGCAGATAGTCTATTTTATAAAGCGCTAAATAGGGAATACGATTTTGTTATTGCCCTCTATCATGACCAAGGTCTTATACCTTTTAAAATGCTTCATTTTAGAGACGGGGTCAATCTCACTTTAGGTCTCCCCTTTGTTAGAACATCCCCTGTTCATGGCACAGCCTATGACATCGCAGGAAAAGGTATAGCAGATCCTTTAAGTTTTATTTCTGCACTAAAATTAGCTTTAAAGTTAGTACGAAAGTGGTAAAATTTCTTTATGAAGAGAATTATATTATGGTTTTTATTAATTTTTTCTCTGCTTTTAATATTTATAGGTTTCCTTGCTTTAAATTTGGAAATTATCGTTAATAAACCTTTTATCAAAGAAAAAATTAACTCTTATGTATCTCAAATAACAGGCTATCATCTCACTTACAAAAGAATTCATTTAAATCTTTATAAATCTATAATAGAGTTAGAAGATCTACAGTTAATAGGCGAGGATTTAGAAGTTTTTCTTCCTAAGGGCAGGATTGATTTTACTTTGAAAAGGTTATTCCTTTTAAATTTTTATCCTAAGAGCCTTTATTTTAAAAATCCTCACATAAAATATATTGTTAAGCCAGAAGAGGAAATGCTAATTGATTTTAAAGATATTATCAAGAAGATATCGAAAATTCCCTCCTTTTTTTTGATAGCTCAAAATGCAACCGTTGAATTATGGTTAAATAAAGAAGAATCTTTAAGCTTTAAAAATGTGATTTTTAAAGCTAATCATGGACAGTCACAATTGTTAATGGAAGCTGAAGCAAGTTCTGATACAGTGGCAAAGAAAATCGAATTATCTCTTAGAATGAATTATCCAGAAGAATTTATGGAGGCATCATTTAATATAAAACATTTTGACTTAAGCAAAATTTCCTTTATTCATCAAGGATACATAACGAAAACAGATTTTGATTTATTTTCAGAAATAACCTTTGAAAAAGGCGTATGGAATATTGGATTTACAGGAGCAGCCCCTTGTGTAGCTATCAAAAATAATGAGAAACCCTTAGTTTGTGGGTTTTTTCAAGGGAGCTTCTTAGGAAACAAAAGAGAATTTGAACTAAGACTAAGCCCCATTGATATGAAATATCCCCTTATAAAAGGTGATGTTTCTCTCAGAAAAGAAAAGGAAAAATTTAGTTTTTTGGGAAAGTTAAGTAGCTTTAATTGGAAAGATGCCTACCCAATCGTTGAGCCCTACCTTCCAAGGGATGTACGCGATGAATTAGCTTTACGTATAAAAGGAGGAATTTTAAAAGATTTAACCATCTTTAGTGAAGCGGAGAGTTTAAGTAAACTTTTTGAGCTTGCAAATCTTAAAATGAAAACTGGGGTTGATGAAGGAGAGCTCTATGTTCCAGAAGTAGCTCTAAATTTTTCAAAAATTGCTGGAACCTTATCTTTTGAACACAAGAGCCTTAATTTTACAGGACAGGCTTTGGTTAATGGGAGTATTTCCAGCAAAGTAGAAAGATTGTCTTTAAACCTATTTGACAGAGAACCCCAAATTAATCTTTCTGGGGAGTTTTATGGAAAGGGAGGGGATTTTAAAGACATAGCAACATCTTTAACTGAGAGTCTTTCTTTTCTTAAGGACTGGGATGTAGAAGGAAATTTAAAATTGCTTTTAGGGCTTGAGGGAAATATAAAATCTCCCAAAATAGAAGTGTCTATTCTTCCTCAAAGTTTAAGTGTTAAGATTTCAGACCTTTCAGAATGGGTTCATGTTAATGAAGGAAGATTGGATTACAAAGGGGAAACTTTAAAAGTGGATAATCTTTCTATACAATACGGAAGTAGTTTTATCTCTCAGGTTGCAGGTGAAATTATACCCTCGCAAAAGAGGCTAAATTTAGAGTTTAAGCAGGGTAGAATAAAGGAAACTCAAGTTTTGGAATTATTAGAAAAAAATTCAAAAGTAAAGGAAATATATAGTAAATATAAAATCTCATTTGAAGATTTGGTCACGGAGGGAGGATATTATAGAGGTTCCTTTGTAATTCCTGAAGAAGAAGGGTTAAGTGTAATATTAAAATCACTTTATTTGAAAGGTGTAATTAGAAATTTATCAGGTGCCATTCCCTTTGGAGAAGAGAAAATTTCAATTTTTAGTGAAAGTTTAAGTTTTATAATTGGTAATGAGAAAATAAGCTTGTTAAGCTCTCCTGTGAATATTGAAGATTCCATTTTTGAGTTTAAAGGAGAAATTAATCCTATAACTAAGAATGGGCAAATTAAGGGTAAAGGTGTCTTAAGAGAAAAGACTTTAGAAAAGCTTCAAAAATTAGCAGGTATAAAAGATACTCCCTTTGAGCTTAAAAATGTTCCTATTGAAATATATCAGTTTCATTTTAAGACCGATGGAGAAGAATTCCAAATTTCAGGAGACCATTCCTTTGGAAAGATGAAGGCTAACTCAGAAGTTATTAAAGGAAAAGATTTTTCTTATCAAGGAGATTTCAGAGGAAGTAAGAGTAATTTTAAGTTCACTTTTAATCAAAGAAAAGATTATTTAGATATTTCCTTTAAGGGTAATCTTAACATTGAAGAATTTTTTTCCGCCTTTTTAACACCGCCATTAAAAAATGGGAGCTTAGAAGGCGATTTAGAAGGTAAATTTAGATTAGAGGAAATTTTAAAATGGAAAGAATACATTAGAAAGGCAAAAATAAAGGAACTAATAGAAAGTTATTTAAATACTGAGGCTTTTAATGTTTACGGATACTTAAAAGCAAAAGAGCTTTTATCCACCTATCCAAGTAAAATTTTATTTTCAGGAGATCTTTCATTTGAAAATAAAGGATTAATTGGAAATAACCTTCATCTACAATTTGAAAATGCAGCTATATTAGGAACATTGAAGATTTTAAAAGATAAACCTTTTCTAAATCTCTTAGGTGCCGCTTATGTTAAAAATTTAAACCTAAGGGAAATACTTAAGCCTGAAATAGATGAGGGGAAAAAAGAGGAAAAGGAAGTTAAAGAAATTAGTTTTAGTAAGCTATTAAATACTTTGCCTGTAAAAGGAAATATAACCTTCCAAGTAGAAAAGCTTACTTTACCAAGTTCTCACACAATTGAGAATATTAAAGGGGATTTTTTTATAAAAGATAATGGCACTCTTACTTTAGTTTTCCCTGAAGTTAATATATGCCAGTTAAAATTGTATGCAGAATTTGAAAAAAATCCTCAATATAGTTATATTTTTGTAGATTTGCCAACTTTCTATGGGGAATTTCTTGATTTCTTTGCCTGTCTTTATCCAGAAGAGATGCCAAAGACCATTTTAGAAGGTCCTTTCAAAATAGAGGGCTTTTTCTATTCAGATTGGGAGAAAGAATTTATGGAAAATACTTATGGCCAATTACAAATTTCTTCTTCCCGTGGATATTTATATAGAGCACCTTTGATTGTAAGTGTTTTAGGATTTTTAAGTCCAATAGATCTCTTTAGAGGAAAAATTCCCAATTTGGAAAATAATCTTGTACCTTATGATGAGGTCAAGTTAAAGGGAGAGTTTACTAATTCTAACTTTGTCATAGATACTCTATTTCTTTCAGCACCAGGATTTAGGCTTTTCGGATCAGGACCCATCTCTCTTAAAGATAAAAAGGTTTCTTTAACTTTTTTGGTCTCTCCCTTTAAAACAATAGATTTGATAATTGAACATATCCCCTTTCTGAATAAATTCCTTTTAGGAAAAGAGCGCATGTTGATCTATTTACCTTTAGAAGTTGTTGGTACCTATGATAATCCTGTTATCGTGCCACTTCATCCAG
>JBKBJB010000027.1:0-8627 GCA_046294055.1 Caldimicrobium sp. | reverse complement strand
TTTGAAACTTATCTTATTGAGGGAGATAAGGGACAAGTAATTTTGAATGGAGCTGCTGCCAGGATGGGGGAGATAGGAGATATGTTAATTATAGCTTCTTATGCTTGGGTTACTGATCAAGACCTTCCCCATTTTAAGACCAAGCTTATATATCTTAACGAACTAAATGAGATCCAACAAGTCAAGCTTATTTAAAACTATTTATCCTATTAGTCTTGGATGTCCTAAAAATAAAAGCGATTTTGAAAAGCTTCTTTATGTTTTACAAAAAAAGGGATGTCAATTTACCCTTAATCCTGAGGAGGCTGACACTTTTTGGATTAATACTTGTGCTTTTATAAGACCTGCAGTAGAAGAATCTATCGATCATATTTTAGAGTTAGCAGAACTTAAAAAAAATAATCAAAAACTTATTGTTTCAGGTTGCTTACCCGCAAGATATAGTGAAGTAAAGCTTAAAGAATTACTTCCTGAGGTAGATAAATTTTATGGTATTGAACCTTTCCGTTATTTTTCTGAGGAAGAACCTACAGAGAAAATACTTACAGAAAGCCCTTTTTATGCTTATTTGAAAATTTCTGAAGGTTGTAATCATCGCTGTAGCTATTGTACTATTCCAAAGATAAGAGGGCTCTTTAGAAGTAAGCCTAAGGAACTTCTTCTTAGAGAGGCTGAAAATTTACTGAAACAAGGTGTTAAGGAGATAATCCTTGTAGGACAGGATATCACTTTTTATGGTAAGGATTTAGGAAATAGACAAGGACTGCTTGAGCTCTTAAAGGAACTTGGACATCTTCCCTATGATTTTAGAATTCGCCTTCTTTATTTACATCCTGGACATCTTTCAAAAAGTTTTATTGACGAGCTTTTCTCTTTACCGAAGGTATTGCCTTACTTTGATATCCCTATTCAACATGCCCATCCCAAGATTTTAAAAAAAATGAAACGTTTCTATGGCCCGGAGCAAATACTCGAAATTATAGAGCTTATTAGAAAAGAAAATCCCTTTGCTTCAATTAGAACAACTATACTTACAGGATTTCCTGGAGAGGGGGAAAGAGAGTTTATCTATTTACTTGATTTTTTAAGAAAGGCAAAATTTGATTATTTAGGTGTTTTTACTTTCTATCCTGAAGAAGGCACTCCTGCCTCAAAATTTGAAGGAAGAGTTCCCTATAAAGAAAAAATAAAGAGAAAAAGAGAAATTTTGAAGATGCAACGAGAAATAACCAAAGAAAAATTAAAAGAGAGAGTAGGCTTAGAAGAGGAAGTTTTAGTTTTAGGGGTTAATGAAAAAAATAAATATTTCGGAATATCCCAAGGGCAAGCACCGGAAATAGATGGTATAACCTATGTTCTTTTTAAGAGGTCTTATGCTCTTAATCCA
Organism: Caldimicrobium sp.; assembly: GCA_046294055.1. GTDB lineage: Bacteria > Desulfobacterota > Thermodesulfobacteria > Thermodesulfobacteriales > Thermodesulfobacteriaceae > Caldimicrobium. The sequence goes on along the minus strand of JBKBJB010000027.1, from coordinate 7,240 downwards.
GGGGACCTGCTAAAAGTAAAAATTGTTAGAAGTGGGGTCTATGACCTTTGGGCAGAACCTGTAGATTTGAGAGGATAACATTCAAGTAAAAAATAAAGTTGCCTTTAACTCTATCAAGGCAACTTAAGGATAAAGTAGATAGCTAAACTTGGAAGGGGTCCAGCAAATATGGCAAGAGAAAGATTATTTAAAACCAAAGGGGGGCATTCTACTTTCTTAAAGAATAAACTTCATTAACTCCTCTTTTTCTAAGATATCTGCTAATTTTTCCCTCACAAACTGAGGAGAAATAGTTATTTTGGCTGGAGCAATATCTGGTGCTTCAAAAGAAATATCCTCTAAAACTTTTTCTACCACGGTGTGTAGTCTTCTTGCACCAATATTTTCCATTTTCTGATTTATTTCATAGGCAATTTGTGCCATTTCTTCAATAGCCTCTGGTGTAAATTCAATTTCAACGCCTTCAGTACGAAGCAGCGCTTGATATTGCTTGAGAAGAGCGTTTTCTGGTTCTGTTAGGATTCTAACGAAATCATATTGGGTAAGGGACCCAAGTTCTACTCTAATAGGGAAACGACCCTGAAGTTCTGGGATTAAATCAGAGGGTTTGGCTGTATGGAAAGCCCCACTTGCTATGAAAAGAATGTAGTCTGTTCTAACTAAACCATAGCGAGTGTTAACGGTAGTACCCTCAACTATAGGGAGGAGGTCTCTCTGAACACCTTCGCGTGACACATCAGGTCCTGAGGTCTCGCCTCTGCTCGCTATCTTATCAATTTCGTCTATAAATACAATTCCACTTGTTTCAGTGCGATGGATAGCTTCTCGTATAACTTTATCCATATCTATGAGCTTTGTCGCCTCTTCTTTAGTGAGAATTTCTAAAGCTTCTTTTACTTTAAGCCTTCTCTTTTTTGCTTTAAAGGGCATCAAAGTAGAAAGCATCTCTCTTAACTGTAGCTCCACTTCCTCTAAACCAGAAGCAGCTAAAATTTCAATGTTATGAGGCCTTTCCCTAAATTCTATCTCTATTTCTATCTCCCTTTCATTTAAAACTCCGTCTCTTAACATTTTTAGAAATTTTTCTTTAGTTTGGTCATCATAGCTTACTCTGGGAGAACTTTTAGGAAGGAGGTGTTCAATTATTTTTTCCTCTGCAAGCTCCCTTGCTCTGTGTAAGACTTTTTTTTCCTCTTCTTCTCTTACCATTTGTACTGCTACATAAGTAAGATCTCTGATAATAGACTCGACATCTCTTCCCACATAGCCCACTTCCGTAAATTTGGTTGCTTCTACTTTGATAAAGGGCGCTTTTGCTAATTTTGAAAGGCGTCTTGCTATTTCTGTTTTTCCTACGCCTGTTGGCCCTATCATTAATATATTTTTAGGATAAACTTCATCCTTTAGTGGTCCCTTTAATTGTCTTCTTCTCCATCTATTTCTCAAGGCGATGGCTACAGCTTTTTTTGCTTTTTCTTGCCCAATGATGTATTTATTAAGCTCTGCAACTATTTCACGGGGAGTTAATTCTCTTTCTTCCATCTTGTCAGAAGACACTTATAGTTCCTCCAATGTAATTTCTGAGTTAGTGTAAATACAGATTTCACTGGCTATTTTTAATGAAATTTCAGCAATTTCTCTTGCTGAGAGATTACTATAGCGTAGGAGTGCCTTTGCTGAGGCAAGAGCTATAGGAGCCCCTGAACCTATAGCTATTACTTCTTCATCAGGCTCGACCACATCACCAGCTCCCGTAATAAGGAGCAAGTGCTCTTTATCAGCAGCAATTAAAAAGGCCTCTAATCGACGAAGGATTTTATCAGTTCTCCAGTCCTTAGCCAGTTCTACCGCTGCTCTGAGTAATTGCCCACTATAGGCTTCTAATTTTTTTTCTAATCTTTCAAAAAGGGTTAAAGCATCGGCAGTTGCCCCTGCAAAGCCAACCAAAACTTGACCTTTGTAAAGCCTGCGAATTTTTTTGGCTGTGTGTTTAAGAACAGTGTTTCCAAAGGTAACCTGACCATCTCCAGCCATAGCCACTTTCCCATTTCTTTTAACAGCAAGAACTGTTGTGCCTACAAATTTATCATAAAACATATTTTATATATATCACAAGTCTTCTAAATAACAAGGCTAAAAGAGGATTTAACAAAATTGGTGTACAGCCCTTAGCTTTATCTTACCTAAGAATTAACCCGCTAATTTCTTACACAGTCTGAAACCAGCGCGTTCCAAAGAATTCATAAATAAAGTGGGCAATGGGATGGAAAATATAATTTTTATGCTATAATAAGAACTTAGGAATTTAAAAATTTTTAAAGAGGGTTTGAGATGGAGACACTTTTAATGGTATTTCAAGTATTATTGGCCATTTTAATAGTTCTTATCGTGCTTGTTAATGTTACAAAGGGCTCGGAATACGGGGCAGTCTTTAGAGGGGCGGAGGCAATTTTTGGTGGTGCTGGTCCTACCAGTTTCTTAAATAAGGTTACCTTCTTTTTAGTTGTCCTTTTCTTTCTTAATTCAATTTTGTTAACAAAAATTTCTACAGCTAAGCATAAAATGTTAATCCCAGAGAGTAGACCAGTAAAGACAACACCTGAAAAGCCAAAAACCATTCCCATACCTCTGCCTCCAAAGGAGGTACCTTCATCTTTACCAAAACAGTAATAATTTTTCACCTATGAATATAGTTATTTTAGGCTCTACCGGTTCCATTGGAACTTCTGCGCTTTCTTTAATTGAAGCTATTCCTTTAAACATCAATATTTTGGGGCTTTCTGCTAAAGAAAATATTTATAAACTTAAAGAGCAAGCTGAAAGTTTCAAAGTTCCTTATTTAGTAGTTGAAAAAGAAACATCTGCAAAGTGGTTGAAAGAAAATCTCTCCTATCAACCCCAAATTTTAGTGGGAGATCAGGGACTAAAAGAAATAGTAGAAATCCCTCAGGTGGACACGGTAATTATTGGGATTTCAGGTTTAAAAGCTTTAATACCAGCGTATTTTGCTTTAAAGCAAGGAAAAAGGGTAGCCTTAGCTAATAAAGAAAGTTTGATTGCTGCAGGCTCTTTATTAAAAAAAGTAGCTAAAGAAAATGGTGGGGAGATTATACCTGTTGATAGTGAACACTCTGCACTTTTTCAACTTCTTAGGTGTGAGAAAAGGTCTTATGTTAGAAGACTCATTTTAACTGCTTCTGGAGGCCCCTTTTTAAATTGGGATATAAAGGATTTTGATAAAATTACTCCTGAAATTGCTCTTAAACATCCTACTTGGCAGATGGGGGCAAAGATTACTATTGATTCTGCAACTCTTATGAATAAAGGTTTTGAAGTGATTGAAGCAAAAGAACTCTTTGATTTTCCTCCTTCTGCAATCGAGGTTGTTATTCATCCTCAGAGTGTGGTACATGGAATTATTGAAATGATTGATGGAAGTTTAATCGCACATTTTTCCCAAAGAGATATGAAAGTCCCTATTGCTTATGCTCTTAGCTATCCTGAAAGGTGGAACCTTCCCTTAGCTCCTCTAAATTTGACCCAATTAAAAACTCTTACCTTTCAAGAAGTTGATTGGGAAAAATTTCCAGCGTTGAAATTAGCTTATGAAGTAGCAGAAAAAGGTGGATACTATCCCTTAATTTTGGAAGCAGCAGATGAAGTTGTGGTTTCTGCTTTTTTAGAAAAAAGAATCAACTTTCTCCAAATTTCCTACTTCCTTGAAAAAACACTAAATGAATTTAAATTCAGTATACCTCCTAAAGATATTTTAGAAGACTATTTAGAGCTATATCAAAAGGTTTTAGAATTTACAAATAATTTAATTGCTAAAGAAGAGAAGAAATGCTAACAGCTATAATTGCTACCATAATAGTTCTTGGTATATTGATTTTTGTTCACGAAGTGGGCCATTTTCTTGCAGCTAAAGGGATGGGTGTAAGGGTCGAAGTGTTTTCATTAGGATTTGGACCAAAACTTATAGGCCTTATGAAAAGAAACACAGAGTATAGAATTTCTCTGATACCTCTTGGTGGATATGTGAAACTTTATGGAGAACACCCTGAAACAGCCTCACAAATTGTTGATCCTGATAAAGCTTTTGCATTTAAAAAGCCTTGGCAGAAAGCCATTATCGTAGTTGCTGGTCCCCTTGGAAATTTTCTTTTCGCTTTTTTAGCTTTTTGGTTCATTTTTGCCCTCTTTGGAAAAATATATACGCCACCTAAGGTGGGCGATGTTCTTCCTAATAGCCCTGCTGAAAAGGTAGGAATTCAAAAGGGAGATGTAATCCTTAAAATTAACGGAAAAAAAGTAAAATCCTTTGAGGAGATCCTTTTAGAAATGAGAAAAGAAAATCGACCTTCGATATTTGAAGTTATAGTGAAAAGAGGGGAGGAGATCCTTTCCTTTAAAGTGAGTCCTGATTATATGGAAGGAACAACTATTTTTGGGAAAAAGACCAAAGTGCCCTTTCTTGGAATAAAATCTACTACAGAAATAGTACACGAAAAAATTAATCCACTTTCTGCATTTCTATTAGCAGGAAAAAAGGTTTATGATTTCACTGCGCTCACTTTAATTGCAGTTTATAAGTTAATCACAGGAGAGCTTCCTTTTTCTACTTTAGGAGGTCCTATAACTATAGGAAAATTTGCTGGAGAATCAGCTCGTTTAGGGCTTTTTGCTTTTATTTCTTTTATGGCATTATTATCTATAAATTTAGGAGTATTTAACCTTTTACCTCTTCCAATGTTAGATGGGGGGCATTTAGTTCTCTTTGGCGTGGAAGCAATAAGAGGTAAACCAATTTCACTTAAAACACAGGAAATGATTTTTAAAATAGGACTAATTTTAATAATTGCTCTTTTGGTAGCTGTATTTTATAATGATATCCTTCGTGTGTTATCGGGATGGAAACATCCTTAAAGTCTAAGCCTCTTATTTTGGGAATTGAAACTTCAGGAAAAACAGGTGGATTAGCCCTTTTTCAAGAGAAATTACTTTATGAAATAAATTTTCAGGCAAAAGAATCTTATTCCAAAACTTTTTTTCAATTTCTGCCTTTTTTATTAGAAAAAGGGGAAATATCTTTTGAGGATGTGCAGATTATTGCAGTAGACTTAGGACCAGGCAGTTTTACAGGACTTCGAATAGGCATTTCAGCTATAAAAGCCTTAAGCTTAGTATATCCTTATTCTATTCTTCCCTTATCAAGCCTTGAGCTCCTTGCTTATAATTTTTGGGGTATAGATTTACCTATTCTTTCACTTGTGGATGCTTATACAAAAGAAGTATTCTTAGCCCTCTATAAATTTGAAGGAGAAGACTTAAAGATACTCATACCTCCTAAATTAGTTAAAATAGAAGAAGTGAAAAATTACATTAATGAACCAACGCTTTTTGTAAGTGAAAGCTTAGAAAAATGGGAAGATTATTTTGCTCAGAAAATAAAAACCTATTTTATAAAACCACCTATTAGACCTATGCTAAGAGCTTCTTTACTTTGCGAGGTGGCATGGCTAAAGATAAAGAAAGGTGAAGTGAACTTTATCACCGGAGATGGGCTTTTTCCTTTATACTTAAAAGCCTCAGAGGCGGAAAGACAAAAATGTTTATTTTCCTCATAAAGAGGACTATAATTTTATTACTTACTCTTTGGGGTATTACTGTTATTACTTTTGGTATACTTCACTTAGCTCCAGGGGGTCCTCTTAGTCCACTTACTGAATTTAATCCGAAAATTACACCTGAATATAGGGAAAAGTTGGTAAAGATGTATGGATTAGATAAACCATTACATGTGCAATATTTTCTTTGGTTAAAGGGAATAATAAAGCTTGACTTTGGGAGGTCTTTTTCCTTAGATCAAAGACCTGTCTGGGATAAAATTAAAGAGAGGCTTCCTGTGACCCTTTTAATTAATTCATTAGCTCTTTTATTGATTCTTTTAATAAGTTTCCCTTTAGGAGTTATATCTGCAACAAGGGCAGGAAGCAACCTTGATAAGTTTATTACATTTTTTAGTTTTTTTGGATACGCTATGCCCAGTTTTTGGTTAGCACTGCTTTTGATGTTACTCTTTGGAGTAAAACTACAACTTTTGCCAATTTCTGGGCTTCATTCTGTCGTAGGTTATGAAGAGATGAGTTTATGGGAAAAGATCTTGGATTGGATGAAGCATTTACTTTGCCCACTTTTTGTTGCTACATTTGGTGGGATTGCTGGATTTTCAAGATATTTGAGAAATTCGTTAATCGAGGTTTTAGAAGCAGACTATATTGTTTACGCACGTGCCAAGGGACTTCCAGAGAGAGTCATTCTTTATAAACATGCCCTTAGAAATGCCCTTTTGCCCATGATCACACTTTTAGGTTTATCCCTACCAGGCTTAATAGGTGGAAGTGTGATTTTTGAGACAATTTTTGGAATACCTGGAATAGGCCAACTTATGTGGCAAGCAGTTATGAGTAGAGATTATCCTGTTATTATGGCTAATTTACTTTTGGTCTCATTTCTTACACTTTTAGGCAATTTTTTAGCAGATGTTGGTTATGCTTTAGCTGACCCAAGAATAAGACTTGGGGAGAAGAAGTAATGCTCAAATATCTCTTTTCTACCAAGATAACTCTTGTTTCCTTTTTGATAATCCTTTTATTGGTTTTCTTTGCCTTATTTGGTTCCTATATAACTCCCTATGATCCCTTTGAAATTAATGTAGAAAGTATTCTTCAGCCTCCAAGTTTGACCCATCCCTTGGGTACAGATCTTTTAGGAAGAGATCTCTTAAGTAGAATAATCTATGGAGCAAGGATATCTCTTCAGGTGAGCCTCGTAGCAGTAGGCATTTCTATCCTCATAGGTGTAACCTTAGGTGCCTTTGCAGGATATTTTGGAGGGATAATAGATCAAATTATATCTCGTTTGATAGATATATTTTTATGTTTTCCGACTATTTTTTTGATTTTAGCAGTTTTAGCCTATCTTGAACCATCTATTATAACTATTATGGTTGTAATTGGACTGACCTCATGGATGGGGGTTGCAAGATTAGTAAGGGCTGAATTTTTATCTTTAAAGGAAAGAGAATTTGTCCTTGCAGCTAAGCTCTATGGAGCAAGTTCTTGGCGCATAATTTTTAAACATATGCTTCCAAATGCACTACCACCTATTCTTGTTTCAGCTTCCTTAGGTATTGGACATGCTATCCTAATAGAATCTGCACTTTCTTTTTTAGATCTTG
>JBKBJB010000026.1:0-8673 GCA_046294055.1 Caldimicrobium sp. | reverse complement strand
ATTGAACATAGTCATTGGTAAATATGGAAAATGTATCTTTTTATCTTTCATTATTTAAGTGGGGTTTATTAGCAGGTACCTTTTTTGCAATATCTACTGCCTTTACTTCTCCCTATCTTCTTTTACAAAGAAACTCCTTATTTCCCCATGCACTAACTCATATCCTTCTTCTTTCCCTTTTTATATTGTCTCTTATTAGTTCCTATATCCCCGTTTATTTCCATTTTTTTATTCTGCTATTAATTACTTCAATACTTAGTGCAGCAATTTTTCTCATTATAAGATTAACACATGTCTTTGAAGATACTGCTACATCCCTTATAACTTACTTAGCCTTGGCTTTAGCTTTAGTTATAGCAACTAAAAGTTCTCAATACGATGTAGTTCTTCTTAATTATCTCTTTGGATCATTAATGCTCGTTGATAAAATTAACGTCTTTGAAAGCTTAATTGTTTTAATTATATCTTTTTTGGTTTATTTAAAATATAAAGAGCTTTGGCTTGCTCAATCTATAGAAAAAGAAATACCTGGGATTAATTTTAGGAAATCTGGGTTTGGTTTTTTCTTTCTTATTACTCTTCAAACCATTATTGGGGTTAAATTAATGGGGGTCCTCCTTGTTTCAGCTTTTTTTGTCTATAGTGGAACTTTAGCTTTAAAATTGTCCCCTTCCTTTAAAAGGGTCGTACCTTTAACAGCAATTTTAAATCTAATGGGAATTTTTTTAGGATTTATCCTTTCCATTTTTTTTGATATTCCTTTTTCTGCTTCAGCAATTCTTTTTATGAGTATATATTTAATTATCATTCTGTTAAAACGAAGTTAACGATGAGATTAATTGATACCCATGCTCATTTAAATTGGCCAGATTATAAGAAGGAGCTTCCTCAGGTTATAGAACGTGCAAAAGCAGTAGGAATTATAAAAATTATTGTGATAGGAATTGATAGGAAAACAGGAGAACGTGCATTGGAAATTAAAAAAAACTATGGAGAGATTATAGAAATCGCTCTCGGTTTTCATCCACATGAAATAAAGAAAGTAAAGGAAGAGGATTATATTTGGATCAAAGAAAAGGGGAAAGAAGCGGTTGCTATAGGTGAAATTGGCTTGGATTGGGTAAAAGAGTATTCTCCTAAAGAATTGCAAATTAAACACTTTGAAAGGCTCTTAGAGATAGCAAAGGAGTTGCAGAAACCTATTATATTACATTTAAGAGGTGATCTGCCTTTTTGGAATTTAACCATTGACCTGCTGAAAGAATACAGAGACTATCCTTTACTTTTTCATTGTTTTACTGCAAATAAAGAAATAGCATCTAAAATTTTGGATTTTAATAGTCTCATATCATTACCTGGAGTGATTACTTTTGAAAATGCCAAAGAGCTTATTGAGGCTGTAAAGTATATACCCCTTGAGAGAACAGTTCTTGAAACTGATTGCCCTTTTCTTTCTCCAGCACCAATGCGTGGCAAAAGAAATGAACCCGCCTTTATCATTCATATTGCTAAAAAATTGTCTAATATTAAAGGTATCCCTATTGAAGATGTAGCAGAAATTACAACCCAAAATGCTATGAAATTTTTTAATCTTAAGGAAAGTGGGTGATGAAGAAAAAAATTTTGATGAAATTTTTAGCAATGTTGTTAGAATTAAAGGCATCCATTATTAATGGAGGAAATAAATGAGGCTGAAAAGAACGCATTTTATTGGGGAAATAACTAAGGAGCTTATCGGTAAAGAATTAACAGTATGTGGTTGGGTATTAAGACGGAGAGACCATGGTGGAGTTATCTTTATTGATTTAAGAGATAGAACCGGATTGCTACAAGTAGTTTTTGAGGAGGGATTAGACCCTAATATTCATACTTTTGCAGATTCTTTAAGGATAGAATATGTAGTTGGCATAAGAGGAATCTTAAGGAAGCGTCCTCCAGGAATGGAAAATCCTAAAATTAGCACTGGAGAATTAGAACTTGTAGCTCAAGATTTAGAAATTTTCAATACTTCTCTCACACCTCTCTTTCCTATGGATGAAGATATAAGTGAGGTATCTGAAGCCGTTAGGTTAAAGTATAGATATTTAGAAATGCGAGCTCAAAATGGCCAAGATCCCTTTATTTTTAGACACAAGGTGAACCAAACTCTGAGAAATTTTCTAAATAGTAAAAACTTTATAGAACTTGAAACCCCCTTTCTTACTAAAAGTACTCCTGAAGGAGCAAGGGATTTTCTAATTCCCAGTAGACTTTATCCAGGAAAATTTTATGCTCTACCCCAGTCACCGCAGCTTTTTAAGCAGATTTTAATGGTTGCTGGGTTTGAAAGGTATTATCAAATAGTTAGATGTTTTAGAGATGAAGATTTAAGAGCTGACCGACAACCTGAATTTACACAATTGGATATAGAAATGAGTTTTGTGACAGAAGAAGATATTATGTCCTTAGTAGAAGAACTCTTAGCATATCTTTTCAAAGAAATGTTAAATATAACCCTTTCTATTCCGTTTCCTCGTTTATCTTATGAAGAAGCCCTTTCTCGCTTTGGAACTGATAGACCCGATATACGCTTTGATATGGAATTGAAAAATCTTTCCAAAATAGCAGAAAAATCTAACTTTCAGGTTTTTAAATCAGCCCTTGAAAAAGGTGGGGTAGTACTTGGAATTAAAGCACCCTCATATTTCACACGAAAGGAAATTGAAGAACTAACCCAATATACTCAATCTTTAGGAGGAAAAGGCTTAGCTTGGATAAAATATAACAAAAGAGCTCCAACTATAGAAGAAAAATGGAGTTCCCCTATAGTCAAATTTTTTGATAAATCACTTTTAGAAAAAATGGAAGATATTTTTGATTTAAAAGAAGAAATGGCAACTCTTTTTTTTGTAGCTGATGCTCCTGAGAACGCTTATCCAATCTTAGGAGAACTAAGAAATCATTTAGGGAGGAAACTTAAATTAATTCCAGAGGGTGCCTTTAATTTTCTTTGGGTAGTTGACTTTCCTCTTTTTGAATGGGATGAAGAAGAAAATAGATTGGTTTCTAAACATCATCCATTCACGCATCCAAAAGAGGAAGATATACCTCTTCTTGAATGTGATCCTCTTAAAGTTCGTTCTAAGGCTTATGACCTTGTGTTAAATGGAATAGAAATTGGTGGTGGTAGTATTCGTATTCATAAAAGAGACTTACAAGAGAAGATATTTAAACTATTGAATATAGGAAAAGAAGAAGCTGAGGAAAAATTTGGCTTCCTATTAACAGCCTTAGAATACGGTGCACCTCCCCATGGTGGGATAGCCTTTGGATTAGATAGGCTAATTATGATAATGCTTGGTAAAAAAAGTATTAGAGAGGTGATCCCCTTTCCTAAAACTCAGAGAGGACAGTGTTTACTTACAGGTGCACCTTCAGAAGTTAAAGTGGAACAAATTTTAGAATTACATCTCTTACCAGGCTGGGAGAAAAAATAAAGAAAGATTAAAATTTTTGAATTTGTGGTATATTAAATTCTATATAGGGTCTATATAGAGGTGGAGGGGCTGTATGCCTGCTATTGTTGTAGTAGGAACTCAGTGGGGAGATGAAGGTAAAGGTAAAATTGTAGATGTTCTTACTGAAAAGGCCCATTATGTAATAAGATTTCAAGGTGGAAATAATGCTGGACACACTTTAGTAATAAACCAAAAAAAGTATATCCTTCATTTAATACCTTCCGGTATATTCCATCCCCACACTATTTGTGTCATAGGCAATGGTGTAGTGGTTGATCCAGCGGTGCTTATAAAGGAAATTGAAAATTTAAAAGAAGCTGGTTTAGACATTAGTCCCAATAAATTAAAAATTAGTGAAAGAGCTAATGTAATTATGCCCTATCATAAAGCCCTTGATTTAGCAAGAGAAGCTAAAGCTAATAAAAATAAAATAGGAACAACTGGTAAGGGAATTGGTCCCTGCTACGAAGATAAAGTTGGAAGAAGAGGATTTAGATTAATTGATCTAACCCAGCCTAAATATTTTAAAGAACGTTTAAAAACTATTTTAGAAGAAAAAAATTTTATTTTACAATACCTTTCTGCAGAACCTTTAAAATTTGAAGAAATATATGAAACTTATGTAGAATATGGGAAATATTTAAAACCTTATCTTACAAACACTTCATCACTTTTATGGGAAGCTATACAAAAAAAATTAAATCTTCTTTTTGAAGGAGCTCAAGGAACATTTTTAGATATTGATTATGGAACCTATCCTTATGTCACCTCTTCTAATACTTTAGCTGGAAATGCTTGCGTAGGAAGTGGAATTGGGCCCTTATGTATTAATGAAGTAATAGGGATTGTTAAAGCCTATACAACAAGAGTTGGAGAGGGTCCTTTCCCCACTGAATTAAATGATAAATTAGGCGATTACTTACGAGAAAAAGGCGGAGAATACGGATCTACGACAGGTCGCCCAAGAAGGTGTGGATGGTTAGATTTGGTAATGGTAAAAACTGCAATAAAATTAAATGGTATCACTTCTTTAGCCATAACAAAACTTGATGTTCTATCAGGATTAAAAAAGCTAAAGATATGTGTAGCCTATAAGATAAGGAATAAAATAATAGATACTTTTCCCTCTACTATAGAAGAGCTCTTACAAGTAAAACCTATTTATGAAGAATTGCCTGGATGGCAAGGAAACATAAATCAGGTAACCTCTTTTGATAATTTACCTAAAAGAGCCAAAGAGTACCTTCAAAAAATTGAAAGCTATTTAAATGTACCCATCAAATTAATTAGTACTGGTCCTGATCGAGAAAACTGTTTAATTCATCAAAATAACTTATTTCATTAAAGTGTTCGATAAAGATGAAAGAAAAGGTTTTAATTGGTAATAGAGGAGAAATTGCTTTACGTATAATGGAAGCCTGTGAAGACTTAAAAATTGACTATGTAACTGTTTATACTAAAGAAGATGAAGAATCTTTACATGTTAGGCTCTCAAAGAAAAAATATAGAATTTCTGATTATAGGGATATGAATGATCTTTTAGCAGTAGCAGATGAAGAAAAATGTACAGCTATTCATCCAGGATACGGTTTCCTCTCTGAAAATTATCGTTTTGCAAGAAGAGTAGTAAAAAGAGAAAGACCACTTATTTGGATTGGACCTTCCTGGGAAGCTATAAGAGATTTAGGTAATAAACTTTATATGAAGAGAGAAGCCTCCAAATTAGGAATCCCTGTCATTCCAGGAACCTTAGAACCAATTTATAACGAGATAGAAGCAGAAATGAAAGCAGAAGAACTATTGGAAGAAGCTTCTGCTGAAGGTTTCGAAAATGTGTCATTTTTAGTAAAAGCAGTAGCTGGTGGTGGCGGTATGGGTATTGAAGAAGTTAAAAATTTGGAAGGGATTCGTTCTGTTTTTAGAAAAATAAGAGCATACGCTAAAAGACTCTTTGGAGAAGAAGGTATTATTATAGAAATTAAAGTTCCTGTAATTCAACATATAGAAGTGCAAATTTTAGGGAGCAAAAAAGGAGAATATGTGCATTTTGGAACAAGAAATTGTACTATTCAAAGCCCTTTTAAACAAAAAAGAATTGAAATAGCACCAGGATTTTGTGATAAAGTAGCATATTCCTTTGATTATAAAAAGGTGGAAAAGCAAATTATTGAACAATCGTTAAAATTAGCTAAATATTTTAATTATGATAACATAGGTACCTTTGAATGGCTTATCACTCCTGAAGGAAAATTTTATTTAATGGAAGTAAATACCCGGATTCAAGTAGAAAATGAAATTTCTGCTAAAATTTCTTATATAAAAAATAAACCAGTAAATCTGATTAAAGAACAAATAAGAGTAAGCTTGGGCGATCCTTTAGGATACTCACAAAATAACATAACTTTTAAAGGGATGAGTTTAGAATTTAGATTAATTGCTGAGGATACAAAGAGGGGATTCCTTCCTTTAAGTGGTGTTATATTTAATTTTTCTTATAAACCTCACCCATGGTTGACTATGCGCACTCATGTGCCCCAAGATAAACCCTATTTAATTCCTACACAATATGATCCCAACTTAGCTTTGGCTATTATTTATGCTGAAAACTTAGAAGACCTTTTAGAAAAAAGCCGAACCTTTCTTTCAGAACTAAAAATTGAGGGATATACCTTGAAAAAGGAACCTTTAGCGACAAATATAGATTACTTAGAAGAAAATTTAGACAAATTATACCAATTTTTGCCATCTTAAGAACTACTATGCTTATAGAACTTCATAAAAAAATAAAGGAATTGATAGACTTAGTTAATTACATCCGAGACATAAAAGGAGAAACTTTTTTTAATATTGAAGAAATAAAAGAAGAACTAAATCTTATGTATCTAAATTTCTATGAATTCCCACAAAAAGATTTAGAGAAAAGAGCTAAAAAGCTGGAGAAGGAGCTTAAAACTTTACTTATAAAGGGTGAAGAAACCCTTACTCCCTATGAAATTGTAAAGATTACAAGACATCCCCAGCGTTTTACCTTATTAGATATTTTAGAAAATGTTTATGACAGTTACATAGAATTGGGTGGAGAAGGGGAGTTAAATATTGACCCTGCTATAATCTGTGCTAAAGCTTTGATCTCAAGAAGAGTCGGAGATGAAATTTATTTTCATCAAGTTATGGTTATCGGGCATGAAAAAGGTCAAGGAGAGGAATTTAGAAGAGGAGGAAGTGCTACTCCTTGGGGTAACGAAAAAGCTTTAAGATATATGAAAATGGCTGAAACAGAAGAAATTCCTATTCATTTCTTTATTTTTACACCAGGTGCATATCCAGTAGAGGATCCTCCAGGTGCCGCACAACAAATTGCAATGAACCTCTATTATATGAGTAAACTTCGAGTTCCAACTATTTCCTTTATCTCTGAGGGAGGATCAGGTGGAGCAGAAGCAATAGGTTTAACTGATATGAGGCTTATGACAGAAAAGGGATATTATTCTGTAATTAGTCCTGAAGGAGCAGCAGCTATAGAGGCTAAACTCAAAGAAGGGAGGCCACCAAGAGAACTTGTAGAAAAAATGGCTAAAAACTTAATGCTTACTGCTAAAGATAATCTTAAATTAGGAACTATTGATAAAATTATACCTGAACCACCACTTGGTGCAAGAAAGAAAGACTATGAATTTTTTAAAAGATTAAAATTTGAGCTTATTAAAGCTACAGATGAAGTAATTTTGCAGACAAGAAGTCTTAAAACTTTCCGAAAATACGCTCTCACTAAACAAACTGAAGAATCTTTCAAGTATTATATCAAATGGGAATTATCAGAAGATGAAAAAGAAATATTAATTGAAAATAGATATAAAAAATACAGAAAGATGTCTCAATGGGCAATAGTTGAACCTAAAAGTTTTCTGAAATCACTAACAGACAAAGGTACACATTTAGGCCAAAAAATTATTTATGAAATGAAGTATAATGTGCTTAAAAAAAGCCAAAAAACCTTTTTAAAATTTTGGAATGAACTTTGGAGTGAATCTTCCTTACTTTTAAAACCTGTATCTGACCCTGTAAAAAATGTTTATAATCTTATCGTGGGTAAGAAAGTTAAACCAAAAGTAAAGATTTTAACAAGCATTGAAGATGATACTGCCATTTATGTTAGTCCCTTAGCACTTCAAGATAAAACAGTCACTTGTCCTCAAGCTGATATATATGGATGTCCAGATCTTTGGGTACCTGACCTATATGGTGAATTCTGTGGTGTTTGTCCCAACTGCGGATATCATTTTCCCTTAGAGTATAAATGGTACATTAATAATATCTTTGACAAAAATAGCGTAAAAATCTTTAATGAAGATTTAACCTCAAGAAATCCTTTAAATTTTGAAGGATATCGTGAAAAATTAAAAATTGCTTGTGAAGAAACCGGGCTTAAGTCAGCTCTTATCTCTTTTGAAGCTAAAATTGGTGGAATTTCCTTAGTAGCTGTTATGTTAGTTGCAGATTTTAGACAAGGAACTGTGGGTGTGGCTGAAGGAGAAAAATTTATTCGCGCTATTGAATTAGCTAAAATTACACGAAGACCATTTCTCGCCTTAGTTCATACTACGGGAGGTATCCGCATCCATGAAGGGACCTTAGGGGTTGTGCAGATGCCAAGATGCACTATGGCAGTAAGAAATTATGTAGATAGCGGAGGATTATATATAGTAGTCTTTGATAATAACTCCTATGCTGGACCTGTAGCAAGTTTTCTTGGATCCGCTCCTTATAAATTTGCACTTAGGTCCACTCGCTTAGGTTTTGCTGGCCCAAGAGTAATCTTAGAAACAACGGGCCAACCTGTACCTCCTGATTACCATAGTGTTGAAAATGCTTTAAAAAGAGGTCATATCCAAGGCATTTGGGATAGACGAGAACTTAGAAAAAAATTATTTTTTGCCCTTCTTACCATGGGTGGACCTAATCTCTATTATAGGTAAAAAAAAGATGAAAATAGATTTTGATGAATTAACCCAAAAATTGCAAAAATATAAAGCTAATCCTTATAAAATTTTTCCAATAGTAACACCTCATACAGGGCGCATTATAGAATTTAAAGTTAAAGAAGGAGATAGCGTAGTTGGGCCCTCAGGTCAATGGTTAGAAAAACCAGGAACGCCTCTCTTTGTCCTGGAGAGAG
>JBKBJB010000025.1:0-8842 GCA_046294055.1 Caldimicrobium sp. | reverse complement strand
CCAGAAGATGCAAAGGCTCTAAATATACTTGATGGTGCCAAGGTTAAGGTATGGAATAAGAGAGGAGAAGCAATATTTAGAATAAGGATTAATTCAAAAGTTCCAGCGGGATATTTATACACAGATTTTCATTTTGAAAGTGCACTCACTAATATACTTGTGAGTCCAGGATTAGATGAGCTTATGGAAACTCCTGAATATAAAGTTTCTGCAGTAAATATAAAAAAAATTGAGTAAATCATAACTTTCCTATGCCTCTTCTTTTTGGTCCTGTACAGTCAAGAAGATTGGGAAGATCCTTAGGTTTAGAACTTGTGCCAAAGAAAATTTGTTCTATGGATTGTCTCTATTGTGAAGTAGGAAAGACAACTATTTTGACTTTTGAGAGGAAAGCCTATATTTCATGGGAATCAATAGAGAACGCTCTAAGAGAGGCTACAATCAAAGAAAAAACTTTTGATGTGCTTACTATTACAGGGAGTGGTGAACCGACCCTATGCCTTTATTTTGAAAAAACAGTAGAGTTAGCCAAAAAAATGATTTCAAAACCCATCTGTGTTTTAACTAATAGCACTACTGTTATGTTACCCTCAGTGCAAGAGGCACTGGCTAAGGTTGATTTTGTTTTAGCCTCATTAGATAGTGCAAGGAAAGAAAGTTTTAAACTTCTTAATAGACCAGCTCAGGATGTATCCCTTGATGAAATAATTCAGGGTTTAAAAGAGTTAAAAGGAATTATGGTTGGCGAGCTTTGGTTAGAAATTTTGTTAGTAAAAGGGTTCAATGATAAGCCAGAAGATTTAGAAGCCTTGCGTAGGGCTATAAATTATATTAGTCCACATAAAGTTCAATTAAATACTGTTGTTAGGCCACCTGCCTATCCCATAGCCCAACCCCTTTCCTATGAAGAATTGCTAAAAATTAAAGAATTTTTGGGAGAGAAAGCAGAAATTATTTCTTCAAATTTACCAAAAAGTGATTTAATCTTACCTCAATACCCGGGTGGGATTTCTGAAGAAGAAAAAGAGCAGTTACTTATTGAATATCTCAAAAGAAGACCAGCTCCTCTATCTGAGTTAAGATCTATCTTCTTTTTTGAAAAGGAACTTCAAGTACTTTTGGAAAAAATGGTAGAAAGTGGTAAAATAAGAAAAGTCCATCATCAGGGCAATATTTTCTACACAGCAGAGTAATTAAAATAGCGAAAATTGATTGAGTATCAAATACAAGCTTTCGATAAAAGGGATTATTTTAAAAAGGTTATAGAAGCATTACTTTTTTGTGCAGGAAAACCTTTAAAGATTAAAGAGATTTCAGCTATTATTGAGAAGAAATTAACCATAGAGGAGATTAGCTCCATTTTAGAGGAACTTCGGAAAGAATACGCAGAAAGAGGGATAAGGATAGCAGAAGTTGCTGGTGGTTTTAGAGTGGAGACTGCCCCAGAGGTAGCTCCCTTTCTAAAAAAACTTTCTCCTTCTCAAGGGATCAAATGGAGTAGACCCTTACTTGAGACATTAGCTATAATTGCCTATTTTCAACCTATAACAAAAGCTGAAATTTCAGCTAAGAGGGGTGGTGTGGAAGTTAGCCCTTTAATAAGGACCTTACTTGAAAAAAAATTTATCCGTATTGTAGGAAGAAAAAATATTCCAGGAAGACCTCTTCTTTATGGTACTACATCTTTCTTTTTAGAGTATTTCGGATTAAAGTCCTTAGAAGAACTTCCACCTTTAAGTGAACTTGAAAAAATCTTATCTGAAGGAGGTTAGCAAAAGTGATTGGAATTATAGATTATGAAGCAGGAAACTTAACAAGTGTTGCCAGGGCTTTAAATGCTTTAGGTTTGAAATTCATTATTAGTTCAGACCCAGAGGTCCTAAATAAATGTGATAGGATTATTTTTCCAGGCGTTGGAGCTGCTAAATCTGCAATGGAAAGTTTAAAAAAATTTGGCTTAGATGAGTTTATAAGAGAATTTTTTAGAGAAGGGAAACCTATTTTGGGCATATGCTTGGGAACTCAAATTATTATGGAAGAGAGTGAAGAAGATGGCAGAACTAAAACCTTAGGGTTAATTCCTGGTAAGGTAAAAGCTTTTCCTAAGCTTATGTATTGGAAAGAGGAGAAATTAAAAGTGCCTCATATGGGTTGGAATAGCGTTAAATGGCTAAAAGATCAACCAATAATTCAGGGGTTACACCCAGAACATGAATATTATTTCGTCCATAGTTACTACCCAGTGCCTGAAAATGAAGAGGTAATCTTAGGTATTACCTTCTATGGTATTAATTTTCCTTCAGCTTTGTCCTATAAAAATTTAGCGGCCTTTCAATTTCATCCAGAAAAAAGTGGTTCCCCTGGACTGAAAATTTTAAAAAATTTTTCTGAGTGGAAGGTATAAGTTATTTTTTAATAGGGGTTAGGATAGCAATCATTTGTCTTTTTTCTAATTTGGGAGGTGTTTCCACTTGAGCCTTGCCTTCTACTTCCTGAAATATTGTGGCAAAAATTTTGTCAGCGAGCTCCGGATGGGATATTTCTCTACCTTTAAAAACAATCCTTATTTTTACTTTATTTTTTTCCTCAAGAAACCTTAAAATATGTTTTATTTTAACTTCCAAGTCATGTTTGTCAGTTTTAGGGCTTAATTTTATTTCTTTTGTTTCAATAACAGTTTGCTTCTTTTTAGCTTCCTTTGCTTTTTTAGCCTCTTGATATAAAAATTGTCCAAAATCCATAACCTTACATACAGGAGGATTAGCAGTTGGTGCTATTTCTACTAAATCTAAGCCATAATTCTCAGCTATTCTTAATGCCTCAGATATGGGAAGGATACCTATTTGTTTACCATCAGGACCTATTAATCTTACTTCTCTTGCTTTAATTTTTTCATTGACTCTATATTTGTGTTTCAATTCTTTTTGCATCTGCTCCTCCTTTTGTTAATTATCTCACCCCCTTTTTATTAAAAGAGAAATTGTTAAAAAATATGACTTCATAATAAAGCTAAAGGATTGTTTTCTAAACTTAATTTTTCAATTAATTCTGATAAACTAAGGGCTTGAAAAGTGTTTCCTTTTCTATCGCGTAAGCTAACGGTACCAGTCTTTTCTTCCTTATCTCCAAGAATAATCATATAGGGAACTTTTTCCAATTGTGCCATTTTGATTTTATAGTTTATTTTTTCACTTCTAAAATCTTTTTCTACCCTAAAGCCAGCCTTTTTAAGTTGCTCATAGACTGATTGGGCATAGGGTATATTTCTATCAGTTAGAGTTAGTACTTTTATTTGCACAGGCGATAGCCAAAAAGGAAAGGCTCCTGCATAGTGTTCAATCAAGACTCCTAAAAATCTCTCCAAAGAACCTAAAAGAGCCCTATGTATCATAATAGGTCTATGAAATTGATTATCTTCCCCTACATAAACTAAATTAAAACGTTCAGGTAAATTAAAATCTACTTGAATAGTAGAACATTGCCAAAATCTACCTAATACATCTTTAATTTTGAGGTCTATTTTTGGGCCATAAAAGACACCTTCCCCTGGATCAATTTCATAAGATAGTCCCTTTTTTTCCAAAGCCGTTTTCAAAGCTTTTTCAGCCTTGTCCCAAATTTCCAGTTCTCCCACAAATTTTTCAGGTCTTGTTGATACAAAAATTTGATATTCCTTGAAACCAAAGATTTGAAGAAAATAAATCACTAAATCTAAAACTTCAATTAACTCACTTTCTAATTGATCTTGTCTGCAATAGATGTGAGCATCATCTTGAGTAAATCCTCTAACCCTGAGAAGCCCATGAAGCACTCCACTGCGTTCATATCTATATACTGTTCCAAGTTCACAAAATCTTATTGGCAGTTCTCTATAGCTTCTGCGTTTTTGATTATAAATATATATGTGAAAAGGACAATTCATAGGTTTTAATTGATAGGTTCTATCTTCAAGTTCCATAGGAGGAAACATATTTTCTGCGTAAAAATCAAGATGACCTGAGGTTTTCCAAAGTTCTCTTAAAGCAATATGAGGTGTATAAACCAATTGATAATTTCTCTTAAGATGTTCCTCTTTCCAAAAGTCTTCAATAATTTTTCTCACTATTGCTCCTTTAGGGAGCCACAACACCAACCCAGGCCCTATATCTTCCTCAATCGTAAATAGTTCTAATTCCCTCCCTAATTTTCTATGATCTCTTTTTTTAATTTCCTCTAAACGGGTAAGGTAGTTATTTAAATCCTCTTCATTAAAAAAAGCGGTGCCATAAATTCTCCATAACATGGGATTTCTTTCATCACCCTTCCAATAGGCTCCAGCCACAGTAAGAAGCTTAAAATTTTTAACAAAACCCGTTGATAGTAAATGAGGTCCTCTACAAAGATCAATAAAATTACCCTGTTTATAAATACTAACTTTACTGTCAGGTATTTCCTGTATTAATTCTATTTTAAAGGTTTCTCCTAACTTTGTAAAAAGCTCTATAGCCTTTTCTTTACTGAGCTCTTCTCTTTCAATGGGTATATTCTTTTTAATAAGTTCTTTCATTTTTTTCTCAATAGCTTTTAGGTCTTCTTCATTAAAGGATCTGACAAAAGCTATATCATAATAAAAACCATCCTCTATAGCAGGACCAATTCCTAATTTAGCTTCTGGGAATAATTCTTTAACTGCTTGTGCTAAAATATGTGAAGCTGTATGCCTTAGGACTTCTAATGCAAGAGGAGAATTGGCATAGATTGGTTCTACTTCAATGGGTTCTAACCCTTTTGGAAGCGGTGTTTGCCAGTCTAAAATAGAACCATTAAATAAAAAGGCAATAGGTAAGTTCTTTGCTTCTAAGCTTTTCTTAAGAATGGGTAAAAGATTTTTTAGAGCTGATGAAGGTGGTAGCTCGAATTCACCTAAGTCTTTGATAAGGATTCTCAACTTTTTTCTTTACTAACTCCTTTATACCTTTGATAATAGGCGCGGGCGGGATCGAACCGCCGACCTCTTGCGCGTCAAGCAAGCGCTCTCCCACTGAGCTACGCGCCTTATATTTATTTCAATAAATTTATACAAAAAAAAATATTTGTCAAGACTTCTAAGAAACTCAAGAGTTTTGAGAAAAGGATCTAAAATGAGATAGGTATCCTCTGAAATCCTGACTTAATTTAGCCTAATCATATCTCTCATATCTCTTCCAAAAGGTTAGATAGAAAGGCGCTTTAGCGTTAGCTTATTAAAAGAAAAAGTAAAATGTTAATAGGTCTTGATATTTTAGTAAAATATATTAAAATTAAATTTAAAATTAAAAAATAAAATACAATTATACAGAGAAAAGGAGGTAATGGCTATGTTTAAATTATCCACAAAAGGCAGATATGCGGTAAGAGCTATGTATGAAATTGCCAAGGCTTATCCTAAGGGTGTTACTTTAGATGAGATTTCTGAGCGGCAAAAGATTTCCCGTGTTTATTTAGCTCAAATTTTAAATAGGCTTAGACAGGCGAGATTAATTAAATCTTCTCGTGGTCCTGGTGGTGGATATGTTTTAAGAAAACCACCAGAAGAAATTTCCCTATATGACATTTTAGAACCCTTGGAAGGGCCGGTGTGTATTGCCTCTTGCATTGATCCAGCAGAAGGTTGTGAGGAGGTAGAAGAATGCATTGCTTATCCTATTTGGAAAAAAATCGCTCAATACATAGAATGTACGCTCAAAAATGTTAAACTTGATGTGCTGGTAAAAGATCTTAACCCTCAGGAAAAAGAAAAGTTTGCAGAATCGATAACTTTGAAGTGTTTTTAAATCAAATGAGTCCTTAATGAGCATAAAGTTAAAAATTCCTCTTGAGGATAAAAGACTTCTCCAGGATTTAAAGATTGGAGATTTTGTTGAAATTTCAGGATGGCTTCTTTGTGGAAGGGATGCTACTTGTAGAAAGATTTTAACTGCTATAAAAGAAGGAGATTTTCACTTTGATTTTGATAATCAACTTATGTATTATGTTGGTCCCACGCCGGCTCCGCCAGGAAAAATAATAGGTTCCTGTGGACCAACTACTTCTTTGCGTATGGATGACTTTATGCAAGAATTTTTTAATCTTGGTTTATCTGCAACGATGGGAAAAGGTAAGCGCTCATCCCTGGTTAAGGAACTCCACGCCCTTTACAAGGTTGTATATTTCGTTACCTTTGGTGGAGCAGGAGCCTATCTTTCTCAATTTGTGAAGAAGGTTGATCCTATAGCCTGGCAAGAATTGGGTCCTGAAGCTTTTTTTAGAATAAAAGTAGAAAATTTTCCAGCAGTGGTTGGTATTGATACGAGAGGGGAGGATCTCTATGAGAGGTCCTCTCCGCTTTTTCCACCTTGATGGAAGTTATATTTTTCAATGTCTTCAAATAAAATAATTACTGCCTCAGGTGAAATCTTTAGATTTTGAACTAATATATCTGTTATTTCCTTGGCAATTTTTTTCTTTAATTCTTTGTCTCTTCCAGAAAACAAGCTAATTTTTACTATAGGCATACTTAACCTCCTTAGTCTGAAACTATAGGTTTATCTATTAAATAAACTAATCCTTCAAAAAAGGCTATCTTTTCTTCAGTAGGTTTTTTAAAAATGGAGATATGGTAGGAGGCTAAATTTTTACCTCTATGAAATTCTTTAGCTCTTGCGATTAATAGATCTCCTACTTTTGCAGGTTTAATATAAGTTATATTGGCTTTTACAGCTAAAGCTAAGGTCCCGTATGAGTTTGACGCTAAAGCAAAGGCAAGATCAGCTAAAGTAAAAATTACACCACCTTGGCAAATTTGTGCAGAGTTTAAGTGTTTTTCTTTAACTTCCATTTCTACTTCTGCATAGCCTTCCTTGAAGTCTAAAATTCTGGCTTCTAAAAACGCAAATAGCCTGTCATTCTGGTAAATATACTCTTTTACTCTTTCAAGAAGAGAGCTCTTCATTATGACCCCCCTTTTAATTAAAGGGTCTCCAAAATTCACCCCATACAGGATAATATAAATTAGAAAAGGGAAGATAAGGATGGATAAGAAGGGAATCTATGTGTAATATAAAAAGTCCCCGTTCTTTTCCACCCTTTCCTTTAAAGATCAGATAATCTCCCGTTGGTGAAAAAGTAGGATCTGTAATTTCAAGAGGAAGGGTAATCTTCTTCCTTTCTTGATTATTTAAATTAATAAAAATTAACTCCTTTTTTCCTGAAAGATACATTAAGATAGGTTTTTTAGGAGAAAACCTTGGAGAGGTGTTATAATTGCCTTCATAGGAAATTTTTTGGGTTTTACCTGATTCTAAATTTAAAAGATAAATTTGTGGCTTCCCTGACCTATCTCCAACATAAGCCAATAATTTATTCTCAGGGCTTAAATCTGCTACTTGTTTAATTCCACTATCAGTTGTAATCGGGGTTAGATCTCCCTTTTCAAGGTCTAATTGATAAATATTCACATCCCTTTCCTTCCCTAAGGAAAGATAAAGTGTGTTCTCATCATGAGAGAAAAGAGGAGGAGAACTTATTCCAGGCAAGTGAAATTTTTTACTTTCTCCTGTAACCAAATTGTAAATTTTCAAATAGTATTCCCTGTTGACATATGTAATATAAGCTATTTTCCTTCCCTTTGGTGAAATTTTGGGAAAGAGGATTAAATTCGCAGTCTCAATGACTCTTAGATTTTTTTTTGAAAAATCCATAACATAAAGCGTATCAGCTGTTGCAGATCTTTTCACAAAGGCTAACCGTGTAAAGCTTAGTCCTTTATAAGGTGATATAGCTTCAATTATTTGATTAGCTAAAGCATAGACTAATAAATGCTTATTTGTGGCTTCAATATGATATGTTTTGAGTATTTTATTTTCAAAAAGGTCTAAAATTTCTCCTTTAAAGGAATAGCCTTTATTTATGGCTTCAACCCTACCTTTTACAAGAAATTCTTTGTTTTTTAGTCCTGGCAAAGGGGGTTCCTTTAAGGCCAAACAAAAAAGATGATAGTTTAATATGGTTCTAAGAAAAGAGGTTATTTCATCCTGAGTATCACCTTCAAAGGTAGGTATGCGGACAATAATTTTGGTGTATGCTTGAGGGGTTATGGTGATAGTTGAAATTTCTTCAGAGTAAAGAGGTGAAGAAAGAAGAAAGAGCAAGATTGCAGTAAGCTTTAATATAATACTAATAATCATTTTCACCTTCCATTTTTACCAGATCTTCAAAGCGGATATCCATTCCAAGAATTCCTAAAATTTCATCTTGCTCATTTCTTATAGGAGCTGAGACTGTTATGCATAAAGTATCAGTAACTTTTGAGGTATAAAAATTAGATACATATATTTTTCCATTCTTCAAAGGATTTATAAACCAAGGCCTATCTTCAAAGGTTTCTTTTGCAAGAAGTTCTTCAAATTTTTTCTTATATTCTAAATTATTTGAAAGACCAATAACAGGGCGACCTTCAGTATCCACAATATAAATAAATTGGACATAGGGATGCTCTTCTAAAAAGATTTTGAAGAGGGATCTTATTTTTTCTAAATCAAAAGAGATAATGTCTTTTTCTTGCACCATATCCTCAATAATTTTGCTCATAAGGGAGGAGGCGTATTTTCGTAGATAGTCTAATTCAGATTCAAAAAGCTCAGGTAAATGTTTTTTGGTAAGGGCAAGCATTTCTTCATTTGAGATGGGTGTAATCCTGCCTTTTTCATATTGTTCTTGGATTTTTTTGTAAATTTTAACTACCCCTGGATGTCTTTTATCAACCTGTTTATCCCCTGTTAATTTAAAATGGGTATTAATCCAATAGGCAATGCCAGCGGTGCCACTTTTATCTGTGATAATTATC
>JBKBJB010000024.1:0-9095 GCA_046294055.1 Caldimicrobium sp. | reverse complement strand
CCAGGAAATGGAACCATACCCGCAATATATGCTGATAGAATACGTTTAGCTAAAGAAACAGGAAAAACTATAGTCCAATTAGTGCGAAAAAATCTCACCCCAAGAAAAATTGTAACTCTCTCATCCTTTAAAAATGCTATTGCGGTGGATATGGCTTTAGGATGTTCCACTAATACGGTTTTACACTTGTTAGCCATTGCAAAAGAAGCTCAAGTTCCTATAGGTTTAACACTATTTGATGAAATCTCTCGTAAAACTCCAGTGTTAGCTAAGCTAATTCCAGCAGGACCTCATTCTGTGCCAGATTTACATGAGGCAGGAGGCATTCCAGCTGTTATGAAAGAACTTTCAAAGATAGGTTTAGTTGATGTAAATGCTTTAACTGTATCAGGAAAAACTGTGGGTGAAATTATAGCTAAGGCAGAAAATAGAAATCCAGAGGTATTAAGACCTGTAGAAAATCCTTATAGTAAAGAGGGAGGTATTGCCATATTATTTGGGAATTTAGCCCCAGAAGGAGCTGTAGTTAAAACAAATGCCGTTCTTCCTGAAATGATGAAACATAAAGGACCTGCAAGGGTGTTTAACTCTGAAGAAGAGGCTTATGAAGCTATTCTTAGTGGCAAAATCAGAGAGGGGGATGTGGTTGTTATAAGGTATGAAGGACCAAAGGGTGGTCCAGGTATGAGAGAGATGCTCTCACCTACATCAGGGATTATAGGTATGGGTTTAGGTAAAAGTGTTGCTCTTCTTACAGATGGAAGATTTAGCGGTGGCACACAAGGTGCTTGTATTGGACATATATCACCAGAGGCAGCAGAAGGTGGCCCCATTGCCTTGGTTGAAGAAGGTGATCTAATAGAAATTGATATCCCTAATAGAACCCTTAATCTTCTTGTTTTAGAAGAAGAACTTGCAAAAAGAAGAAAAAAATGGAAGCCACTTAAGAAAAAGTTATCAGGGGTCTTGAATAAATATTATAAATTGGTAAAATCAGGATCTACGGGAGCTATTATAGAATGAACCCCTTTTATTATTTAGGTAGAGGTTTTATCAAAGTTCTTAAAGATTCTGGGGGAATTTTTCTTTTTTTTAGTCAAGCTTTTTTATATACTTTCGTCCCTCCATATCGGATTAGATCATTTATTAGGCATATGGAGTTTATAGGGGTAAAATCTTGGTTAGTAGTTACTTTAACAGCTCTTTTTTCAGGGATGGTAACAGCCTATCAGGTTTATCATGCGTTAGTGAAATTTGGTGGACAGAGTGTTTTAGGTGGCGTGGTAGCTTTAACCCTAACAAGGGAGTTAGGACCTGTTTTGACAGCTATAATGGTTGTAGCAAGAGCAGGCTCTGCTATTACAGCAGAGCTTGGAAGTATGCGGATTACTGAGCAAATTGATGCTTTAAAAATTATGGCAATAAATCCGGTGCAGTATTTAATAACCCCGCGAATTTGGGCGGCTATGGTTGTTTTACCCTTACTTACAGCTATAGCAGACCTTATTGGAATTGCTGGTGGCTATGTCATTGGTGTGCTTGTATTAGGTATTGACCATGGAATTTTCGTTGCAAGAATGAAGGATATGGTAGAACTGATTGATATTATGAGTGGGATATATAAATCCATTTTCTTTGGTGCTTTTATCGTAGCCGTATGTGGCTATAAAGGATATTATACTGAAGGTGGAGCAGAAGGGGTAGGTAGAGCTACCACAGAGGCAGTAGTAATTTCTTCCGTAGGTATTTTGATTTCCGATTACATTTTAACTACTATATTTTTCTGATGGGCTAATAAAAAATGGAAATAATAAAAATCAAAGATTTGAAAAAAAGTTTTAATTCCTTTCAAGTGTTAAAGGGTGTAAATTTAAGCCTACCTGCACAAAAAATTACCTTTATTATGGGAGGTAGCGGTACAGGAAAGAGTGTTTTACTGAAACATATTGTGGGGCTTTTAAAACCTGATGAGGGAGAAATTTGGTTTGAGAATCAAGACATTACTAAGCTTAATGAGAGAGAGCTTCAAAGGGTTAGGAAGAAAATTGGGTTGCTTTTTCAGGAAGGAGCTCTTTTTGATTCTTTAACTGTGGCAGAAAATGTGGCTTTTCCTTTGGTGGAGCATAGTAAACTTTCTAAAAAAGAAATTGCTTCTAAAGTGGATGAATTGCTTGCTGCAGTGGAACTTCTTCCAGCAAAAAATAAATACCCTTCAGAACTTTCTGGTGGAATGAAAAAAAGAGCCGCTCTTGCCCGAACCTTAGCGTTAAACCCAGAAATTATCTTGTTTGATGAGCCTACTACTGGCTTAGATCCAGTGCTCCAAATCACTATTATGGATTTGATTAAAAAAATTAAAGAAAATTATGGATTGACTTGTGTGGTAATCACTCATGATTTAATTTTAGCTTTTAAATATGCTGATAAAATTGCCTTTTTGTATGATGGCAAGATTGTGGAAGAGGGTGCTCCAGAGGAAATTAAAAATTCTAATCATCCATATGTGCAAAGATTTTTAGAAAGTGCACTTTTAGAAAATAAATAGGAGGGTGAAAGATGGCAAAAAAGGCTTCTACAGAAATAAAAGTTGGTATTTTTGTGTTTCTTGGAATATTAGCCTTGCTTTACTTGACTGTTCAGTTAGCGCAAGAGGCTTTTACTCCCAAAGATAGTTATAAAATTTATGCGGTCTTTGATAGTGTCTCTGGGTTAATAAAGGGAGCCAAAGTTGAGATGGCTGGAGTGCCTATTGGTAAAGTGGGCGAGATTTCTTTAACGCCTGATGCGAAAGCTAAGGTGGAACTGCTAATTTTTAAGAAATATAAAATTGGTGAAGACGCTATGGCAGTTGTTAGAACCTTTGGAGTTTTAGGGGATAAATTTATAGAAATTAGACCAGGTACATCTCAAATATATTTAGCAGAAGGCGGTATGATTAAGAATACAGAAAGTCCAACAGATTTAGATCAAATACTTGCAAGTATTGGACCAGCAGTTGAGGGGTTAAAAGAAGTATTAGGAGGTCAAGAGGGAAGAGAAAATTTAAAGATTTTAGTGGCAAATATTAAAGATGCCTCAGAAAGTTTTAAGAAGATAGCAGAAAAGGTGGAAAAAGGGCAGGGTACCTTAGGAAAACTTATTGCAGATGATAAACTCTATAAAGATCTTTCTGCTACCTCTCAAAGCTTAAAAAATATTGCACAGCAAATAGAGAAAGGTGAAGGGACCTTAGGTAAATTAGTAAAAGACGAGTCTCTTTACTTAACCTTAAAAAATACTGCTAATAGCTTAGAAAAGGTTTCAAAAAAACTGGAAAAAGGGGAGGGTACCCTTGGTAAACTTATTAATGAGGATGATTTATACAAGGATTTGCGGGTGCTCTCTAAAGATTTAAAAAATGCAGCACAAAACCTGGATAAAATTTTGGCTAAGATTGAAAAAGGGGAGGGTACCTTAGGAAAACTACTTAAAGATGAATCCCTTTATACAGAAGCTAAGAAGACTTTAAAAAGTGTTAATAGGGCGGCTAAAGGGGTGGAAGAACAGGTACCAATTACTGTGCTTGGCACGGTAGCAGGTGCTGCTATGAAATAGAAATTTAAAACAAAGTCTATGTCAAGGGATTCAATCGGGAAATTTATAAAGTAGCAGCTATTGCTGAGGCTCTCTCTGGCTGTCTGCTAAACGCATATTAAACCTTTTTATAACCTTTCCTAATAAAAGGCCTGCTTCAAAAAGGATATAGAGAGGCACGGCTAAGAGACTCATATTAATAGCGTCAGGTGTGGGTGTTATAATCGCAGAGAAAACAACTATGAAAAAGAATATTTCTTTGCGGTATTTAGTTACCATGGCCGGCTTAATAATGTTTAGCATTATTAAAAAGGCTAATATAAGAGGTAATTCAAAAATAAATCCAAAAATTAAAAGGAAGAAACTAAAAAAATTTACAAAATGTGAAAGAGATATGGCTGGTTCTAAACTTTTAGTTTTAAAGGAAATCAAAAATTTTATTCCATAAGGAAGGGTTATAAAATAAGAAAATGCTACTCCAGTATAAAAGAAAAAAAGTCCTAAAAAATAAACAAGTAAGAGAAATTTTTTCTTTAATGAAAAGATGTCGTTAATTAATATCAGCAATCCTAAATAAGCGAAGGGGAAAGAAATTAGGAAGAAGAGAGTTAAAGAAAAGCGTAAAAGAGCTAAGATTGGTTCAGAGGGGGAGAAGAAAACAAATTTTTGCTGAAATCGATGTTCTAAATAAAGTAAAAGGTCAGGAGAAAGAAAGAAAAGGAAGAGATAAAGCAGTAGTGCTATTGGGATAAAAATTAGCCTTGTTTTTCTTAAGAAAAGAAGCCCTTTTTTTAAGGCTTTAATTAGGTATGGAGAAGGCATTGGAGGAAACTATAAAACATTGTTTTTGATCCAGTTGATCCCATTTTCAAAGATAAGTAGTCCTTGAGCTTTTAATTGAGAAAGTCTTGTCCAGCGTGGGTGATTGGTTAGATGGTTAAAGGCTTCTGGATGAGGCATAAGGCCAAAGATCCTACCTGATGGGTCACAAAGGCCTGCAATAGCCCTTTGGGAACCGTTAGGATTGTAAGGATATAAATAGGTGATTTCCTTTGTTTCTGGATGAATATATTGTAAAGCAATTTGTCCCAGGTTTTCTAATTCATTTAATAAGGACTCGCTTTCCGCAATGAATTTCCCTTCTCCATGGCGCACTGGTAAATAAAGCTCATCTAAATCTTTTAAAAAAACACAGGTTGTTTTAGGATTTACTTTAAGAGTAACCCAGCGATCCTCAAATTTTCCGGAGTCATTATAGGTTAGAGTTACTTTTCTTTGTCCCAAGTATTTACCACCAGGAAGAAGACCCATTTTCACCAAGAGTTGAAAACCATTACATATGCCTAAAATAAGTCCGCCTTGATTTAAAAAGGCGTTTAATTCTTCCCAGAGAGGTATTTTGCCAAGAATTTTTAAATATTTAAAACGATGGGCACAGGCTTGTGCAGAGCCTAAATGGTCTCCGTCTAAAAAACCACCAGGAAAGCATAGAATATGATAATTAACTAATCTTTTTACCCCTGTTATAATTTCAAAAAAATGAACAATTTCTGCGGAGGCTCCTAATTTTTCAAAAACATATTTTGTCTCTTCTTCGCAATTAATACCATAGCCCCATAAAATAAGTACTTTAACTTTTTTCATATTGCTTAAGCTTGGCAGGTTTTAATAGTCTGTTATATTGTATTTAATTATAATTCTTAACTTAACGAATTCCAAGAATGAAAAAAATAATTTTTTTCTTAATACTTTTCTTTTGGCCTTCTTTGCTATTTGCCACTCCTATCAAAAGTAAATACGAAATATACTATTTTCCTGAAACCCATCTTTTAAAAGGAAGGGCTATTTTTGAACTACCAAAGGAAGGTTTATATGAGTTTATCAAAGGAGAAAATAAAATAACGGAAATTTTGCTTAATAAAAAGCCAATAGAAGTAAGCTCTCATCGGTCTTCCTTTAAAATTTTTAATGGGCAAAAAAATGGAACCTTAATAATCTCTTTTGAAGGTAATATAGTATTAAAGTCAACCCTTTACCCGCAGGTAATAGAAGGATACTTGCCTTATCCTAAAGAACTATTTTTCTTTGAGATCTCACTAAATAGTCCAGATGAAAAGAATTTTCCCTTTTTGATACCTCATGAGGAAAAAGAGGAAAATGACCAGGATGGGAAAATAATCTTAAGGATTACTAAACCTTTAACAGCCCTACCACCCTTAATTTATGGAAACTTTAATTTAAGAACAATCTCCTTTGAAGAAGGAGAACTAATATTTTTATTACCCAGAAGCTTATCTGAGCGGGTATGGGATGCCTTTGAACACCAGGTTATAAAAGGAGTAAATGAATACCCTATGAGGGAAATTTTATTTGCCTTTAAGAAAACCTATTTTATTCCTTCAAATTTTAAAAGGATCTATCCCTTAGTGAATGTATCTCCTTCTATATTTGAGGGTAACCTTCAAACTTTTCTGGAATCACAGGTGGAGCAAACACTGATCTATGGTTTAAATTTTGTAAATCCGCCTTTTTTTGAAGGCTTAAAGACCTATCTCGTTTCTTATTATCTCAGTGATAACAAAAAAGAGTTTAGAAAAAAGCTCTTGTTGAAAGAAGAGGATAAAAATAAAGCCTTTTTTTTTCTTTATGAGAAGATTGATATCATAGGAGAAAAAAGGTTTGAAGAAATTTTTAAAAATTATATACAACTCTACCTTTTTAACGGGTCACAAGATGGGCTTTTTCAGGCATATATCTCAAAAAATTTAGAATATACGACTACTTGGGACTATACAAATTTTGATAAAGCCCTATTGAGGGGGGAAGTAAAACTTAAATACATAGAAAATGAAAAAAAATACAATCTTATTTTAAATCTTTCACAACAGGGGCAAACAAAGACCTTTTCTCTTGAAGTTTTGATAGAAACAGAGAGGGGCCCTATTAAGAAAAAGGTTTGGGTTGGGAATAAAGAGGTAAGTTATAATTACTATTTATCAGAGAAGCCTATTAAAGTTATTTTAGATCCCGAATATAAGATTTTTCGTAAACTTTCATCGAAGGAAATACCTCTAACATGGGAACATCTTTTCTTAAGTCAAGGCACAGTTTATTTGACTCGAAAGCACTTTTTGCCCCTTTATAAAGAGCTTTTGAATCTACTAAGAGAAAGTAATTATGTTCTAAAAAGTGATGAAATTGGGATAAATAATTTGCCTAAGGAAAATGTTGTTTTTTTAGAGAGACTGCCTGTTAATTTTCATCTTTCTGTGCCAAAAGATGGTATTTACTTTAAAATCTTGCCTCATCCTTTTTCACCTGAACACTTTTTTGCTTTTATAAAAATTGGTTCCTTTGAAGAGATTAAGAAAATTTTTTTTCTAAAAGAAGAAATTAAGGATGCTCAGGAATTTCATATTAGAAAAGGTGTGCTTACTTTTGTGAATAAAAGCAGACCTACAGATGGTATTCAATTAGAAATCAAAGATGATAAGGATATAAAAACAGCTTTTGGGGTGAAAATTGATCAGTTAAAAACTTTGGAAAATATTTTGCCTGAAATTATTCCAGCTCAAGTGATTTTAATTGGAGAAAGTCATAACGAGTATTCTCACCATTTATTTCAATTAGAGGTTATAAAGGGCTTGTATCAATTTTTTGGAAATAATGTGGTAATTGGAATGGAAATGGTGCAGCGTCCTTTTCAAAAGTACTTAGATGAGTTTATTGCAGGAAAAGTCAGTGAAGAAAAACTGCTTGAGCAAATAGAATACTATGATAGATGGAAGTTTGATTATAGGCTTTATAGAGATATTTTCCTTTTTGCAAAGGAGAAGGGGATTAGAATTTTAGCCCTTGACTTGCCCCAAGAAATAGTGAAAAAGGTGTTTAAGGGTGGTTTACATAGTTTGAGCTTGGAAGATAGAAACTATCTTCCTGAAATGGATTTAAATGCACCTGAATATAAAGAACTTTTGAGAAGGGTTTTTTTTGAGCATAATTTTAGTAATGAGACAAATTTTGAGCATTTTTTCCAGGCTCAAGTTCTTAGAGATGAGGCTATGGCTGAAGAGATATTTAATTTTGTAAGGAAAAATCCTGAAAAAAAGCTAATTGTATTGGTGGGAAAAAATCATATCCTAAATAGATTGGGAATTCCCGAAGCTTTAAATAGAAGGAAATTTACTGACTATAAAACAATCCTATTAGGAAAAGATGTTACTTTAAGCGCCACTTTAGCTGATTATTGGTTTCCTCTGCCGAGCCTTGACTACGAGAGCTCTCCTTCCTTAGGCGTAATTGTGGAAGAAACCCAAGAAGGACTTAAAATCAAAGAAGTTTTAAAAGGGACATTGGCAGAAGAGTTAAAACTTTCACCGGGTGATATAATTCTAAAGGTAGATGGAAGGCCTATAAACAAAATTAGCGACTTAAAGTTAATTTTAACCTTTAAAGAGAAAGGTTCTGTTATTATATTACAAGTAAAAAGAGAGATTACAATAATAGAGCGGAAAGGTATCGTTAAATAAAAAGGGGCAGTTTTGAAACTGCCCCTTTTTAGATTTACTGTTTAAAGATCTAAATTATTTTTTTACAGCACTTTCTAATTTTTTACCAGGAGAAAATTTAACCACTTTCTTAGCAGGAATTTTTATAGGTGCCCCAGTTCTTGGATTTCTTCCACTTCTTGCAGCTCTTTTTACCACTTGAAAGGTCCCAAAGCCCACCAGAACCACTTTATCCCCTTTAGAAACAGCTTCTTGAACAGCCTGCATGAAGGCATCTAAAAGCTTCTCAGCATTCGCTTTAGTTGTACCAGCTATTTCAGCCATTCTTTTTACTAAATCCCCTTTGTTCATAGCACCCTCCTTTAATTATATTTTTAATTTTTTTATGCTTTTTATATAACTAAATTTTATATAAAGTCAAGAGCAAATTTTAAAATTTTTGGTTTTTAATGTCTGCTACCTTATTCATATTTGCGCTTTTTCTTGGCCATTTTATGGTTTCTGTATTGATTTCAATTTCAGAGGACAGAACCATCTTTAGAATCTTTTTTTCTTTTATTACCGTGTTTTGGTGCAAATTTTAATATTAACTAACTAAATGATTTATAATAATAGTATGGTTTCTCATGGTAGAATTGCAAACAATTTGTTAAAGTTAAACTTTTGAAAAGTTTATGGAATTAGAGAAAATGTGACTAAATATAAAAAATGTATGCCGAGGTAACTATTAGTAGAGAAGTTTAGTTTGTTATACATATTTTGCTACTCACCAGTAGACTTCTTTGCGTTCTTTAGGAAGTCCAAGGGTGTAAAAGACATTATCATCAAGGGTTTCTCTGTCTGGAAATGGGTTTGGCTCCTGCTCACGAATGCGTTTTTTTTTGGGGTCAAAGCCGAGCTTGAAAAAGATGAGAGCTCTCCAGCCTGCGCTTTCTCTTGCCCATTTTATGATTTCTGGATTTATTTCAACCTCAAGGGAACGAGGCATTTTTCGAAGTTTTTCTTTGTTAAAAG
>JBKBJB010000023.1:0-9201 GCA_046294055.1 Caldimicrobium sp. | reverse complement strand
AAAAATTCAGAGAGAAATGGCATGGCTTGCAACGAAAGTAATATTAGTAGATTATCCAGTAATTGATAGTATCGAAGAAGTACAAAAGGGTATCCATAAAATGTGGTGTGGGTTAAATTTGGGGCTCGAATATTTAGTTAGTGAAAATATTCCTTTGGCACAGGAATTTCTTACTAATTATTATCTTGAAGAGATTTTTAGAGTTTCAAGAACTGTTTTGAGAGAGTTAAGAAAATTTGCTTTAAGCCTTTTTAACCACCCCGATTACCATCCCTCTATTTTAAAATATTTAGATCATCCCTACGCTGGCTATTTAAAAGGGGTTACAGAAAAAAAACTCAACCAAGTTAAGCTCTTTAATCCTGTAAATATTGGTACTGACCAAGAATACATTGAATTTTCTAAAATTAGCGAAGTGCGTATGGTAAGACGCTACTTAGAAGAAATTGCCTATATTGCTCCCCTTTTAGAAAAAGGCTTAGGACCTCTCTCTAACTGGATAAAAGAAATTTTTCAACCTGGAAGAAATATAGATATAAACTTTTTAACCTGGAGTACTATAATCTTAACTGCTCTTTCTCAATACCTTTATAGCGGAAATTTTGTCTTTAAAGCTCTTCCTAAAAGTGCTTGGAAAAAGCTTTTCCCACTTTTAGTAGAGAAAAAAGGGGAAAAAACCTACCTAAAAGGGGATTTAAAAGAAGAGTTGTTTAAAAGTTTTGCTTTACTAACAAAGACTACCTATTATTTAGATGAAGAGTTGCTAAGGAGTTTCTTAGAGTTTGTAGTGAATCGCTTTGATAATGAATTTACTTTTGCAGAGCCAGAGGATCCGCCTGAACCAAAATATCAATCTCTTATACTTATAGATTTAAACTCATGAGTAAAGAACCTCTTGAACCCAAACTTAAAGAATCTGCCCTAATTATACTAAAGGCTCGTTATTTAGTTAGGAATGAAAGAAATGAAATTATTGAGACACCAAAGGAACTTTTTGAAAGAGTAGCCATAGCAGTTTCTGAGGGAGAAAAGAACTTTCGCACATCCAAAGACAAATGGGAAGAATATGCTGAAAAATTTTATCATCTCATGGCAAGCCTTGATTTTCTCCCTAATTCTCCAACTCTTATGAATGCTGGAAGACCCTTAGGCCAACTTTCTGCCTGTTTCGTCTTGCCTGTACCAGATAGTTTAGATGCCATCTTTGAAACACTAAAAATAACTGCCTTAATACACAAATCTGGAGGAGGAACTGGTTTTAATTTTTCCTTTCTTCGACCAAAAGGTGATGTTGTTTCTTCTACCTCGGGAGTAGCAAGTGGCCCTGTTTCTTTTATCAAGGTATTTGATTCAGCAACAGAAGCTATTAAACAAGGTGGAAAAAGACGCGGTGCTAATATGGGAATTTTAAATATTAATCATCCAGATATTGAAGAATTTATTACTGCCAAAAGTAAACCTCATGAATTACCCAATTTTAACCTCTCTGTTGGTATAACAGATGACTTTATAGATGCATTAAAAAAAAGAACTTTTTATTCCTTAACAAATCCAAGAACTGGAAAAGAGGTTAAACGGGTAGAGGCTGAAAAACTTTTTTCTTTAATTTGTGAGATGGCTTGGTTAAGTGGAGATCCGGGTTTAATTTTTCTTGATACCATAAATCGCTTTAATCCCACTCCTCACTTAGGGAAAATTACAGCTACTAATCCCTGTGGCGAGCAACCGCTTTTACCTTATGAATCCTGTAATTTAGGGTCAATAAATTTAGCAAACTTTGTTAAAGATAAAAAAATCCTCTGGGAAAGATTACAAGAAACCATTTATTTGGCGGTAAGATTTTTAGATGATGTAATAGAAATAAATCATTTCCCCCATCCATTAATCACAAAACACACTTTACTTACAAGAAAAATCGGCTTAGGGGTTATGGGTTTTGCAGATATGCTCATTAAATTGCGTATTAGTTATCAAGAAGACAAAGCAGTTGAAGTAGCGGAAAAAATAATGAAATTTATACAGGAAGAATCCATTAAAGCCTCTGCCCAACTTGCCAATGAAAGAGGGGCCTTTCCTGCCTATCCCGGAAGCCTCTGGGATAAAAAGGGATATCCTCCCTTAAGAAATGCAACAACTACAACGATAGCACCCACTGGTAGCCTTTCTTTAATTGCAGGTGTTTCCTCTGGTATTGAACCCCTCTTCGGACTTTATTATGAAAGAAAAACCCTTGATGGCATAATTCTAAAGGAATTCCATCCCCTTTTGATGGAAGTTTTAGAGGAAGAAGGCTTTAAAGAATGGGAAATAGAAAGCATTAAAGAAGAAATAAAAGAAAAAGGCTTGATAAGTAAAGTTCGTATAAAGGAAAATCTTAAACCTCTCTTTTACACGGCTTATGAGATCCCCCCTGAAAAACATTTGGCTATCCAAAAGGCTTTTCAAAAATATACTCATAATGCAGTATCCAAAACTATAAATTTACCTGCATCTACCAGGGTAGAAGAAGTTAGAAAAATTTTTCTTTCAGCCTATAATATGGGATTGAAAGGTATAACAATATATAGATATGGGTCTAAACCAGAGCAAGTCATCTATATAAAAAGAGAAGGCACTGAAAAGCCGGTTTGCCCTATATGTGGTGAAGATTTAGAAATACATGGGAGCTGTATTTTTTGTGAAGCTTGTGGTTATGATAAATGCTAATAAAGGAGGCTTATCTTGAAGGAAATTAATATTGCCTTACTTGGTTTTGGTACAGTTGGACAAGAAGTTTATCAGCTTTTAGAAAACAATAGAGAGATTCTAAAAAAACGCTTAGGTGTAGACTTTAAGGTAAAAAAAATCTTAGTAAGAGACCCAAATAAAAAGAGAAAGTACACTATATCAAAAGAATTATTTACTACAAGCTTTGAAGAAATTCTTAATGATCCGAGCATTCCAATTATTTGTGAATTAATTGGTGGAATTGAGCCAGCACGAACTTATATACTTTCTGCTTTAGAAAAGAAGAAACAAGTAATAACAGCAAATAAAGCAGTTTTAGCTGAAAGAGGAGCAGAAATATTTAATGCCGCAGAAAAAAATAGAGTTTTTCTTGGTTTCGAAGCTTCTGTAGGAGGAGGAATACCTATTATTAAAACTTTAAGGGAAGCCTTGGTAGGAAACAAAATTGAAAGGATTTTAGGCATAATAAATGGCACCACAAATTATATCCTAACTCGGATGTTAGAACAAAGGATCTCTTTTGAAAAGGCCTTGGAAGAAGCAAAACTAAAAGGCTACGCTGAAGCTGACCCAAGTTTAGACCTAAAAGGTGTAGATTCTGCTCATAAAATAGCCATCTTAGGAAGTTTAGCTTTTGGAGTATATATACCATTTGAAAAAATTTATGTGGAAGGTATAGAAAAAATTTCCCTTATGGATTTAGAATTTGCTAAAAATTTTGGATATATAGTAAAATTATTAGCTGAAGCAAGATATAGTAAAAGGCTACTTGAAATAAGGGTATTTCCTGCTCTAATTCCTGAAAATCAGATATTAACTTCTATTAGACTTAATTATAATGGCATATTAATAAAGGGAGACTTTGTGGGAGAAATTCTTCTTTATGGATTGGGGGCTGGAGGGGCTCCTACGGCCAGTGCAGTTGTAAGTGATATAGTCACTGCTACCGAATATTTACTCTCTAAAAAAAAGCCCCTTATCAGCTATCCAAAAGAGATGGAACATAGCATACAGATAAAGCCTATTGAACAAAGTGTTTTTAAATATTATTTTAGATTTACAGCAGTGGACCAGCCAGGCGTATTATCTAAAATTTCTGGTATTTTAGGAAAATACAACATTAGTATTGCCTCTGTCATTCAGATTGGAAGGCAAAAGAAAAAAGGGGCTGTGCCTGTGGTTATGCTAACCCATGAAACTATTGAAAAAAATGTAAATGAAGCTCTAAAAGAAATAGATAATTTAGAAATTGTAAAAGCAAAAACTCAGAGAATAAGGATTTTGGATTAAGGTTTTTTAAAAATAAGATAGTCTTTAAAAACCTTTTAGGCTCATTAGTTTTTATTACAGGAAAAAAACTTTTTGATAAAAACTTTACAAGATATGAAACATCTTCGATAGCTGGCAAAACAATTTCTCAAAATACTTCCTGAGATTTTCAAAAAAATTCTTCAATACCCCTTGACAAAATAGGAAGTGGTAGAATAATTTGAAAAAAATAATTTAAGAAGGAGGGAGTAGCCATGAAAAAGGTTGTTTCTCTTGTGCTTGCTCTTGGATTGGCTGGAATGATTGGTTTAACTGCTGGGTGTAAAAAGAAAGAAGAAGTTCCAGCTCCACAACCACCAAAAACTGAACAACCCGCCCAACCAGCTCAACCTGCTGAAAACCAAACTGCTAATCAAACTGCTAACCAGACTGAACAAGCCCCAGCAGAAAAGAAGTAGTCTATTTTAAACAATTAGGGGAGGCCCCCTCCCCTAATAATAAATAAAACTTTATTTTTTTATAATGACACTATACCTTATCGAAGCGAGGAGTATAAAGCACCATTCTTAAAGAAAAAGACTTTTTTGTTTTGGAGTAAAATCAACCTCATTAGGAACATCTTCAAATATTTTTATCGTGCCGTAAACCCCATCATAGCCACCTTTAGCAAATACTTTCCCTTCTCTTACTCTTCTAATTGCTTCTACTAATTTTTCAGGTAGAAGTTTAGAAAGTTCTTTTAAATCTTTTTTTAATAGGATATCAAACTCAGTCCCCACCTTCTCAACAAATTGTCTATAAAGTTTTTCCAAAGTTTTAGTATTAGGATTGAGTGAATAAACTTCTGTTAAAATTTCCATAAGAGGCACTATATGTACTGAATAAGGTGCTTTTTCTGGCTTATAATGTTCGGGTCGGTCAGCTAATTTTTCCACTCTATGAAGGACACCGATCGTTATCGGTTCTCCACATTTAGGACATCTATATCCCAGAGCTATCGTCTCCTTTGGTGTTAGGGCAATTTTACATGCTCTATGCCCATCTAAATGGTATTTTCCTTCTTCAGGATAAAATTCTATAGTATAAGCTACTTTTTTCATTTTTATAGAATGATAAAAATTCTCATAGGTCAAAGGATAATAAAAAGCAGTAGCTTCTCTACCTATCTTCCAAGGAGAATGGGCATCAGAATTTGACACAAGGGTTATGGAATCAAGCTTTGATATTCTCCAATTCATTTCTGGATCTGAGGATAATCCTGTTTCAATAGCGTAGATATAAGAAGTGGCATCTCTAAATGCTTCCTCAAGGGAATCAAATCCGGAAAAAGCACCAAAAACTGAATACCAGGGAGTCCAAGCATGTGCTGGTATTATTAGGATATCTGGTGAAAGAGAAACTAAGTCTAAGACCATCCTTTCCGCTGTAACTCCAAAAGTAGGCCTTCCATCCGCCATTAAATTTCCAAGCTTTGCTAAATATAAATTGATCTCTTTTACCACTTCAAAAGTCGGGGCAATAAGAATTAAATGCATCCTTCTGTTAGTCTGATTCCCATACGAAAATATTAAAGAAATTTCTGCAGTTAAAAGGAACCTTGGAGAAGGGGATTCACTTTTTAAAATATAAAAACCTGTTTCCTTTTCAAATTCAAGAGAATTTTGTAATTCCTCAAAATATAAGGGATGGGTAAAATCTCCTGTACCAATAAGGTCAATTCCTTTAAGTTTAGCAATTTCAGCTATTTTCAAAGGTTCCATATTTTTAGAGCTTGCCCTGCTATATTTAGAATGGATATGAAAATCGGCAAGAAAAGTCTTCTCTAAAATCTCCTTAGGAGGCAAAGTTTGATTTCTCATTTTTCAGCTATCAAAATTTTCCCTATAAGTATATCATATTAATTTTTAAAGATAAGTTTTTAAAGATAACAGAACACAAAGGTTTTTAAAAGTCTCACTTTACTCCGAATATATGCAGAAAATCTTGCCTCTATTCAAAAGATACAATATAATAAGTAAACTATGGCTACAAGTATTTTAGATTATCTTAAGGAAGAAATCTCTCGTATTGAAAAGGCCTTAGCAGAAGAACAAATCGCCCAACTCCCCTTTATCAATCAAGTTAGCGAATATGTTATTTTTGCAGGAGGGAAAAGAATAAGACCTCTACTGTGTGTCTTATCTGGAAAAGCAGTTAATCCAGCTCTTTCTAAAGAAATTTACAGAACCTCTCTTCTTTTTGAATACATCCATGCTGCTACACTACTTCACGATGATGTCGTAGATTCTGCAGAATTCAGGAGAGGACGAAAAGCTGCAAGAAATCTCTGGGGCAATCAAGCTACTATTCTTGTTGGAGATTATCTTTTTGCTAAAGCCTTAAGAATAGCAAGTCAGTTAAAAAATCCGGAGGTTATGGAAGCAATAACCCAAACTACGCTTATTTTAAGTGAAGGAGAGGTTTTACAACTTTTACATTTAGAGGACACGGAGCTTTCCGAAGAAAATTATTATGAGATTATATTCCGTAAGACTGCCGTTCTTATGGCTTGTAGTTGTAAAGTTGGTGCCTTGCTGGGAGGTGCCCCACCCAACCTTGCTGAAAAGTTTTTCTATTATGGTCATTTCATGGGTATGTCCTTCCAAATCGTGGATGATCTTTTAGATTATCTTGGAACAGAAACCGGTAAAGATAGAGGTAAAGATTTTAAAGAAGGGAAAATTACTTTACCGGTAATTTTAGCCTTAAAATCAGCCACCCCGGAAGAAAAGGAAGAACTTTTGTCTCTTCTTAAGCAAAAAAGAGTTGAAAATAAAGATTTTGAAAGAGCCTATTATTTAATTGAAAAAAACCAAGGATTTATTAAATCCTTAGAAAAAGCTAAAGATTTTATAAACAAAGCCAAAGAATTTTTAAAGGAGGTCCCTTCCTCAACTTACAAAGAGGCTTTATTATTTATATGTGATTATCTTTTGGAGAGAAAAAAATAGTTTATGAAAGGGGAGCTAAAATTATTAGTGTTTGATTGCGATGGGGTCTTGTTTGACTCACGTTTAGCTAATAAGGAATATTATAATTTTATACTTAAACAGGCAGGAAGAAAACCTTTAACAATAGAGGAGATTGAGTATGTTCATATGCATTCTCTTGACGAATGTTTGGATTATCTCTTTAAAGATTATCCCGAGATGAAGAAAAAGGCCTGGGAAATAGCAAAGAAAACCCCTTATTCAAATTTCTTTCATTATATAAATATAGAAGATGGGTTAGTAGATTTTTTGACCTGGGCTCATAATAGACTCTATTTAGCACTTTGCACTAATAGAACCACTTCTGCTGAACCGTTACTTAAGCATTTTGGTCTATACAATTATTTTCATCTTATTCGCACAGCCCTTGATTATCCCAAAAATAATCCCCTGGCTTTACAATCAATAATAGATTTTTTTAAGGTCACTCCTATGGAAACACTTTATTTGGGAGATTCCCCAGTTGATGAAAATTTAGCTTTAAGTTGTAAGGTTCCTTTTATTTCTTATAAAAACCGCACTTTAAAAGCTATTAAAGTTATCTCTAATTATCAAGAGCTGAAAGCGTTTCTGTTGGAAAAATATCTTCTCTCAAATATAGACAATCTTTTAACTCGAGACGATCCTTGAGCACGCTATAAATCTTTCCAAAAAATTTGGTAGCGAAAGCATTAGGCACACCTAAAATATAAAGATTTTGGATGGCACGAGTAAAAGCCACATATATTAAGTTAAAAAATTCTAAAGCATGTTGGATTTTTTCTTTATAATAAACCTCTTTAATAGGTGTGGGTAAAGATTCTAAGCGACCTTTGTAAATACCTTGTTCAGTAATAAAAAGTGAAAGGGGAGCTCTATAGCTTTTAACATCAAAATTTAAGGG
Organism: Caldimicrobium sp.; assembly: GCA_046294055.1. Taxonomy (GTDB): domain Bacteria; phylum Desulfobacterota; class Thermodesulfobacteria; order Thermodesulfobacteriales; family Thermodesulfobacteriaceae; genus Caldimicrobium. The sequence goes on along the minus strand of JBKBJB010000023.1, from coordinate 1,293 downwards.
AAGAATTACATTTTCAAATTCAAGACCCTTGGAAAGATGGATGGTTAAAATTTGAATTGCATCTTTTTCTTGAGGAAGATCTAAACCTTCCTCTTCGGAAATCTTCTCCCAACCAGAAAGAATTGACCACAGGTCTGAACCCTTATAGGTTTCATTAAGTATAAAACTCAAAAATTTATATAAATAAGGCCTTTCTTCAGGAAATTTTTCTTCTAATTGAAAGCGAACTATCACATAGCGAAGAAATTGATACATGTTTAAAAATGTAGCTTTCTGTAGGGGGTCTTCTATATATGTATCCCAAAAATCTTTATGATAACTCTTAAGATAATCACTAAGAAGGTATTCTGCTCTCTTTTGTTTTCTAAACTTTTGATATTTAGACAAAATTTCTTTACCTTTTTCTTTTTCCATACCAAGCAAAATGGAAGTAAGAGCTATCTCGTCTTTAGAATAAACCAAAAGTTTTAGATAAGCTATAAGAATATTTATAAGAAGAGATTCCCTTAGTTTTAAAAGAGAACTGCCTATGACAGTAAACCCACGAGAAATTAAATAATTACCAAGTTTATCAATATCTTTATTTTCTCTCAAAAGAATTGCAGTATTTTCAAGCTGACCTTTCTCTTTCAATTCATAAAGAATATTTTCTATTTTCTGATACAATTTAAACTCAACTTCTTCAGAATTGCTCCTTTTTACAATTTCCTTTTCATCTGGCAAGTAAAGATAAACCTTGCCATTTAGAGACTTAACAACCTCTTGAGAAATTTCTGAAAAAAGGTAATCAAATTCTTCAAGAGCCTCTTTAAGTAAATCTTCCGGTAAGTCTTCTTTGAAATTTTTTCCAAAGACTAACTCTTTAATAAACTCCTCTTTTATCTCTGCATTGTCTTTTAATTCAGAAAAAAATAAATTATTAAAATTAATAAGGTTTACAGAACTTCGGAAATTTTTCTTTAAAAGGTTTTTCTTTAAACCATAAGGCTTTAAAACTTGTTCTACCTGTCTAATTAAGGTAGGGTCACTTCCTTTCCATCTATAAAGGCATTGTTTTGTATCTCCCGCTATGATAAAACTTCTCCCCTGACTTATTAAATCGTCAATAATAGGCTTTAAAACTAACCATTGCAGTTTATCTACATCTTGAAATTCATCAATAATAAAAGCTTTTACATTCCCTAATTTTAAATAAACCCAAGGCAAAAAATCTTCTTTTATTTGGGTCGCTAATTTTTCTTTCCAAATCCCCAAGTAAATATCTCCTACTTCCATTAATGTTTCTTCAAGAGC
>JBKBJB010000022.1:0-9384 GCA_046294055.1 Caldimicrobium sp. | reverse complement strand
ATAGCAAAACCAAAGGTAATAAGCATAGGTTCTTTAAAATAAACAAAAAGGTCTTCTTCAATTAAAGAAGGATCTTCCTTTAAAAAATCTATATACAAGCGATAAGCTTGTTTGGATTTTTCTTTTACATTAGGGGGTTTTTCAGTATTAAATTCAAGGATATAGTGATAAAGACTTTCATCCACTACGATAGCCAAAATTTCTCGTGCACCAAGTTCTCTCATAGCTTCTAAACGATGCCGTCCATCTACTACATAATATTTTCCACTCTTAGGTACAACAACAATTGGGGTCAAAAAACCAAGTTTTTCTATTGCCATCTCTAAATGTTTTTTTAAGCTCTCAGAGATGTCTCGCTGAAAAGGAGGTGCTTCAATTTCTTCTAATTTGAAAAGGGCCAATTTTAGAGGTTGTCTTTTTACAGGATCTTCAAAATTTGCTATTTCTTTCATCTTTTAGCCACCCTTTTGGTTAATCAGCGCTCTTTCTGAGGATTGTAGGTATCTCTATTAAATCATCCTTTAACCATTCTTCCCATTCTATTTTTTTTAGAGTTTCCTGTTTTTTAGATTTTTCCTCCAATGAGATAACTTTTTCTCCTATAGAGGAGACTTTCTTTTCCTTTTCAAGACCGGTAGCGATAAGAGTTACCCTTAAAATATCATCTAAGGTCTCATCAAAGACCACTCCAAAGTAAACTCTCGCCTCTGAATGAAGTTCCTTGGAAATAGTGGTAGTAATGTATTGTGTTTCTTGAAGAGTTAAAGTCTCTGGATGCACGCTTATATTTAATAAAAGACCTTTGGCTCCATTGATAGATAAGTCTTCTAAGAATGGGCTTGAAATGGCCATTTTTGTTGCCAATTCTGCTCTTTCTTCTCCTCTTGCTTCACCCATTCCCATTAAAGCTACCCCTCCGGATTCCATCATCACAGCCTTCACATCTGCAAAATCAAGATTAATATATCCAGGAGATAAAATTAAATCAGAAATCCCTCTTACTGCATAATATAATACATCATCTGCTCTTTTAAACATCTCATAAAGTTTTTCTGTAGGAGAACCAAGCAAGATTAATTTATCATTAGGTATCGTGATGAGAGTATCCACATATTTTTTTAGTTCTTCAATTCCCTCTTCTGCTTGTTTTGCTCTTATTTTTCCTTCAAAGGTAAAAGGTTTAGTAACTACTCCCACAGTCAAGATTCCCATTTCTTTACAAATACTTGCAAAAACCGGACTTGCTCCAGTTCCAGTACCTCCTCCCATCCCTGCTGCTAAAAAAACCATATCAGCATCTTTTAAAATTTCTCTTATATCCTTCTCTGATTCTTCAGCTGCTTTTTTACCTATCTCAGGTTTTCCACCAGCACCCAATCCTTTTGTAAGGTTCTTCCCCAGCTGAAGCTTAATTGGAGCCGGGTTTAAAGAAAGAGCCTTATAGTCTGTATTAGCTACGATAAAATCTACACCTAAAAGCCCATTTCTAATCATATGAGCTATGGCATTTCCACCAGCTCCTCCGATGCCTATAACCTTAATATTAGGATGGACCTTAATCTCTTCTTGATCAAGAAGGTCAAAAGGTAAGCTCATAATTCTCCCCCTTTTTTATATTTTCAAAAATTCCTTTATTTTCCTTAACACCCCTTTTTTCTTAGAAACCTTTTCTATACCAGCAATTAAATTATTATAAGCATAAAGTAACATACCAACAGCTGTCGCAAATTGTGGATGGTAAACCTCTTCAGTTAGACCTGGTAACCTCTCTGGATAGCCTACCCTTGCAGGTAAATCAAGAATTTGATCCGTTAAATATATCAGGCCTGGTATGAGTGAGGTTCCACCTGTTAGCACTGCTCCGCTAATTAAATAGGTAGGGGTATAATTTCTAATCTCTGCCTTGATAATGTTTATTAGCTCCTTTGCCCTCTCTTCTAAAATCTCAGCTATAATTTTTCTATTAATTCGTGTACTTGGTCTATTACCAATTCCTGGAACCTCAATAAATTCATCCTCACTTACTAATTCCCTTAAACAAACCCCCTTTTCAATTTTTAATTTTTCCGCTTCAGCACGTGTAGTTCTCAAACATATAGCTAAATCACCAGTCAGGAGTTCACCTCCTAAAGGTACTGATGAAGCATAGCGTAAAACGCCTTCCTTATAAATAACCAAATCACTTGTGCCTCCACCTATATCAATCAATAAAACACCTAATTCCTTTTCTTCAGGAGTTAAAACAGCTTCTGCTGAAGCCAAACCCTGAAAAATAACAGCATCTACTTCAAACCCAATATTTTCAAAACATCTAAGCAAATTTTGAATATGAGCTTTTTCTGCAGTCACCAGTTGAATATGAGCCTCCAATCTAACACCTACCATCCCGACAGGTTGAAGTATACCTTTGTTTTGATCCACTACAAATTCTTGTGGAATTACATGTAAAACAAGTTTATTAGGTGGTAAATCTACTGCTTGGGCTGATTGTAAGACTTCTTCTACATCCTGCTGAGTTACCTCTCTTTCTTTGAGAGCAATCACTCCCATTCCAGAATAGGTTTTTATATGACTTCCTGCAATACTTGTAAAAACATAAACTGGCTTAACTTTTGCTTGAGCTATGGCCTTCTCTATAGCAGTTTTTATACTAAGTGTAGCTTCATCTATATTTACTATGCAGCCTCTTTTTAGTCCTTGTGATGAAGAAATACCAAACCCTGTAATCCAAAGAGCTCCTTCTCTTTCTTCTCCCAAAAGGGCTGTAATTTTAGTTGTTCCTACATCAACCGCTAAAATTCCTTCTCCCTTTCTCATAATTAACTCCTAAACCTTAATAAAGCTTTTCCATAAGGGTAATCAAGCCTTATCATCTCCACTTTATCAATTAACTTGTTATCATAAAGATAAACCATAATCCTATCAAGATGTCTATATAAATCAATTAAGTTTTCTAACATACTTATGGGCAGATATATTAAAAGATTCTTTTTGGTTTTTAGTATTATCTTATCTTGTTCTAAACTTATTTTAGCCAAATTTTCATAAACTGGTAGATAGGTCTTATTATGTTTAATCCAATCCAAAAAAAGAAAGAATTTATCTTTAAACTCTTCATTCTTAATTTCAACCATTGGATAGTATAAATAATCTTGGGGTAGAAGCCCTCCTATAATGACACCTCTCTTATCTACTAAATATCCACGATTATCCTTTATTAAAATGGCTAATCCTTCTCTTTCTTTGACCCTAATTTCTATAAAATAAGGCAGACGCCTTGTAATTATTGCCTCCTCAATTAATGGGTGCGCCTTTAGACGCTCTTGAAGCATCTTTAAATTTATTCTAAAAAGTCTCTCCCCTCCCTTAAGTCCTGTTAACTTTATTATCTCTTCTCTTGGTATTCTTGAATTTTGATAAACCTTTATTTCCTTCAATAGAAATAAATCCGTAAAATATAGAATAAACACGCAAAAGCCAAGGCTAACTATTATAGGAAGAGCTATTAAAATATAAATTTTATACCTAAACATAGTTGTTTTCGTAACTTATACCTAAAAATTTAACTTCGGGTTCAAGGGGAATATGAAATTTTTCCCAAACTTTCTTTTGAGCAATCTTCATAAGTTCAACAACTTCTTTGGCTGTTGCCCCACCAGTGTTTACGATAAAATTAGCATGCTTTTCAGAAATTTTAGCCTTACCAACTTTGTATCCCTTTAAACCAGCTTGCTCAATCAAGGCTCCTGCATAACAACAAGGAGGATTTTTAAAAACAGAACCAAAAGTTTTTTCAAATACAGGCTGAGTAGCTCGTCTTTTTTCCAAAATTTCCCTTAAGCTCCTTTTTATTTCTTCCTTCTCCTTCTTTATAAATTCCAATTCTGCAGAGACAATTACACCTTTTTCTTTAAAAGACCTATAGCTCCACATATCTTCTCTACAGTCAAGATCTATCACTTTTTTATTTCTATAAAGTCTTATTTTCCTAACAAATTGAGAAGTACTTAATCCAAAGGCACCAGCATTCATCTCAATGGCACCTCCAAGAGTTGCTGGAACACCTGCTAAAAATTCAAAGCCACTAAAACCTCTCTCATAACAATATCTTAAAATTTCATTAATCCTTGTGCCAGCTAAAACTTTTAATCTAAGCGTTTCTTCTAAAGAAACAGTTTCAATTCCCTTTAAAGTTTTAAGGATAACCACTACGCCAGAAAAACCCTCATCGGATACAAGTAAATTACTACCCCCTCCTATTACAAAGAAAGGTATTTCTTTATAATCCATAAATTCCAAAAGTTCTATAAGCTCCTCTTCACTTTTAGGATACACAGTTCTTGTAGTTTTACCTCCAATTTTAATCGTAGTATGAGGAGATAATTCCTCCTCTTTCTTATAAAGTATTTGTCTTTCCTCTAAGTATTTATCCAAATCCTTAAGCCACTTCATAAACTTTTTCATGCCACTTTCCAAGCTTATCTAACACTTTATATACATTTCCTGCCCCCATTGTCACTATAATCATCTCTTTATCAGCCAAAGTTTCTATTAAATCTTTTACCCTTTCAAGCTCCTTTTCATAAAAAGTGGGTTTCGTACTTCTTAAATCTTTTACAGCTTGATAAAAACTTTCTCCAGAAATTCCAGGAAGAGGCTTTTCACTTGCTGGATATATATCAGTTAAAATTAAAAGGTCTGGCTCTTTTAAGGTTAGAAGAAATTCCTCCCAAAGGGCCTTAGTGCGTGTATATCTATGGGGTTGAAAAACTAAGCAAATTTTCTTTTTAGGAAAAAGCTCCCTTAGTGTTTTTAAAGTTTCAGTAATTTCACGAGGATGATGGGCATAATCATCAATAAGGAATGCTCCCTTATAATCACCCTTAAAGTCTAACCTTCTCTTAACACCCTTAAAATTTTCTAAAATTTTTAGCACCCTCTTCATAGGCAAATTTAAAACTTTGGCTACGGAAATAGCACCAAGAGCATTTAGCACATTGTGCTTCCCAGGTATATTCAATCGTAAAGTTCCTAACTTGGTATCTCCAAAATATATCTCAAACAATGGATAGGCACCTCCCTCAATAATTTTTCCTCTTATGTGAGCATCTTCGGAAAATCCATAAAATAGATAAGGTCCTGAAAGGTCTTCTAATACTTCTCTTATACCTTTGTCATCTATACATAAAATTACTTTCCCTTCTGGATGACATCTCATAATAAAATTGGCAAAGGCTTTTTTTATAGCCTCAAAATCTGCATAAAAATCCAAATGTTCTTTATCAATATTGGTAATCACTTCAATAAAAGGAGAATAAAAAAGAAAGGAACCATCACTTTCATCAGCTTCAGCCACCAGATATTCTCCTTTACCCAGAAAAGAATTAGTTTTTACATTCCTAATAATCCCTCCCACGATCACAGTAGGCTCTAATTTTAAGTTTAAAAGTATTTCTGCTATCATAGAAGTTGTAGTAGTTTTTCCATGGGAGCCTGCAACAACTATGCTTTTATTATAAAACCTCATAACCTCTGAAAGCATCTTTGCCCGTGGTAGAATAATTAATCCCTTTTCTTTTGCAGCTCTAAGCTCTAAATTATCTTTAGGTAGCGCTGAAGTAAAAACTACAATTTCTACATCCTCCAAATGGCTGGGATCGTGTCCTATATAAATTTTTATGCCTGCCTCTATCAATGGTTCAATATATTTACTATGAGTAAGGTCGCACCCAGTTACCTCATGTCCCATACGAGAAAGCACTAAGGCAAGTCCACTCATTCCAACTCCACCAATTCCAATAAAATGTATCTTTCTCCTCTTTTCAAGCATAATCTTTTAGTTTCCTTTAACTAATTTTTTCATCTCCTCAATAATTACCTTTTCAGGTGCTTTTACTCCAAAATTTTTATAAGCTTCGCTCATTTTCTCCAGTCGCTCATTATTAAGAAGAAGATCTTTTAACTCCATTAAAAATACCTTTTTATCTAATTTATCTTGTTTGAACATAAGTGCACAGCCTGAATATGTGAGTACCTCTGCATTTTTTTCTTGATGTCCTTGTGTAGCATAGGGATAAGGAATTAATATGGCTGGTTTTTTTAAAGCTATAAGTTCAGCAATTGTTGTTGCTCCAGCTCTTCCCAGAACTAAATCAGCTTGACTATAAGCCCAACCCATATCCTCAATAAAAGGAAAAATTTTTATTCTCTCCTTATATTTCTCCCATAGAGGAAGTTTTTCATAGGCATTCTTTACAACCTCAAAGTCCTCATGCCCTGTTTGATGAATAAGATATAAATTAGGAACAGCGTGATAAAGCTCTTCTATTGTTTCTAAGATTAACTGATTTATAAATCTTGCACCAAGACTTCCTCCCAAAACAAGTAGTCCTCTACCCTGGTGCTCCCTTTTCCTCTCAACTAATAAATCCTTTCTAACAGGATTTCCTGAAAAAAGAATTTTTTTCTCAGGAAAATATTTTTTACTCTCAGCAAAACTTATAAAAACTCTATCCACCAATTTACTTAGAAGAAGATTGGCTTTGCCAGGGATCAAATTTTGTTCATGAAGAGCTATTTTTTTCTTTAAAACCTTACCAGCAAGAACTACAGGCACAGAAACATAGCCTCCTTCAGCTAAAATAACATGTGGACTAAATTCTCTAAGAATTTTATAAGCCCTATTAAAGGCTTTTAATAGTTTAAAGGAAGCCCTAATCTTATCTTTTAATGACCTTCCAACGAACCCTTCAACATCTAAATGGTATACAGAAAAAGGCCGATCTTTCAAAATAAATCTTTCAATTTGTCTATTTCCTGCCATAAAGAGCAATTCATCCCCCATTTGCAAAAGTTCTTCTGCTATGGCAATACCAGGTATTAAATGTCCACCAGTTCCTCCTGCTACGATTACCCATTTCAATGATAGATCCCCTTCACATAAGTCTTATCTAAATATTTAGGCGCATATTCTATTACAAGGTTTTTAAAAACATTTCCTCTTTCTTGATAATCTCTAAATTGGTCAAAGCTTGAGCAAGCAGGGGAGAGCAAAACTATATCTCCTGCTCTTGCCACCCTAAATGCTATCTCCAAGGCTTGAACTAAATTCTCAGCTAAATAAGTTTCTACCAATCCAGAAAGCTCATCTTGCAGCAGCAGCCTTGCTTCTCCCATCAAAATTAAGACTCTAACCTTTTCTTGAATGAGGGGAATTAGTGGTGCATAGGAAGCACCCTTGTGTCTTCCACCAAGAATTAAAACTACAGAACCAGGCAAGCCTTTAAGAGCTTGTAAGGTTGCATCAACATTGGTTGCTTTAGAATCATTTATAAATGTGATCCCCCCAAAGGTCCCTACAAATTCTAATCTATGAGGAAATCCTCTAAATTCCTCTATTAATTTTAAACAAGCCTCCTTCCCTGCACCCATTAATCTTCCAGCTAAAAGAGCACATAATAAATTAATCCTATTATGATGCCCAAAAAGCTTAAATTTAGAAAGAGGATATATTTCTCCCTCTTCTCCCAACTTTAGTACTATCTCCTCTGCTTCTTTATTATAGTAAGCTGAAACCTCTTCTCCATCCTTTTCAGCAAAAAAGAATTTTTTCCCATTTACCATAGATTTAAATCTTTCAAAAAAAGGTTCTCCCCACGGCAAAAGGGCATAGTTATCTTTGGTTTGGTTTTCAAATATTTTATATTTGTAATAAGCATATTCCTCAAGAGAAGTATATCTTTCTAAGTGATCAGGGGTTATATTGAGCAATAGAGAAATCATAGAAGAAAAATTCTTAATAGTCTCTAACTGGAAACTTGAGACTTCAAGAACAATCCAATCTATTTTTTCTCCTGATAGAACCAGTTCTGATAATGGAATCCCATAATTACCTCCTGTGAAAACTTTGTAACCTGAGTACCGCATTAATTCAGATATCATAGCAGTAGTTGTTGTTTTACCATTTGTTCCTGTAATACTTATAATTTTTTCTCTCTCCTTAGGGTCTAAACATTCATAAGCAAGCTCGAGTTCCCCTATTACAGGTACACCCTTCTCTAAAGCTGACTTGTAAACTTTGAAGGGTACTCCAGGACTTACTACTACCAAATCTGCCTTTTGTAAGGTTTCTTTTTTATGGCCCCCTGTCTCAAATTCTACTCCTGAGAGTTTCATAAAGGAAAGATAAGAGGGATGAAGCTCTTTAAGGTCTTTGCTTTCAGAAACTATAACCTGTGCCCCCTTCACAAGGAGTAATCGTGTAGCTGCTTGGCCACTTCTACCAAAACCAATTACTACTACCTTTTTATTTTTTAAATCCATAGGAACCTACCTTATCTTTAATGTACTCAAGGCTAATAACCCACAAATAACAGAAATAATCCAAAATCTAACTACTACTTTATTTTCTTTCCAGCCCTTAAGTTCAAAATGATGATGAAGGGGCGCCATTCTAAAAATTCTTTTTCCTCCTGTTAGTTTAAAATATCCCACTTGTAGGATTACTGATAAGGCCTCCATTACAAAGATAGCTCCTGCTAAAACCAAAAGGAATTCTTGTTTTACCATAATAGATATAGCACCCAAAGCTCCTCCTAAGGAAAGTGACCCTACATCACCCATAAAAATTTCAGCAGGATAAGCATTGTACCAAAGAAAACCTAATACCGCCCCTGCTAAAATAGCACAAAAAACAGCAAGCTCCCCTGCAAAGGGAATATAAGGTATAAAAAGATATTGAGCAAATTTCACATGACCTGAAACATAAGAAAAAACAGTATATACCCCTGCAACCACTGCTACAGGCACACTGGCCAATCCATCTAATCCATCAGTTAAATTTACTGCATTAGAGGCCCCGATAAGGACAACCATAGAAAATATCAAATAAAATATTCCGAGGTCAATTATTACTTTTTTAAAAAAAGGAAAATTTAAAGTAGTGCTAAAATTCAGTATGTGAAAAAGTAAGAAATAGAAAATTCCCACTAATAAAATTTGAAACGCGAATTTTTCACGGGCTCGAAGCCCAAGATTTTTACCCCGCTTAAGTTTAAGGTAATCATCTAAAAAACCAATAAACCCAAATCCCAATAAAGACAAGAGCGCAAGCCAAACAAAGGGATTAGTAAGATTACACCAAAGAAGGGCAGAAAATGTTATGCCAAAGAGAATAACCAAACCTCCCATAGTAGGTGTTCCTTTCTTAATTTGATGATGAGCAGGCCCTTCTTCTCTAATACTTTGTCCAAACTGTCTTTTCCTCATATACTCTATAAAATAGGGCATAAAGAAGTAGACGAGTAAAAAAGCTGTAATTGAGCCATAGATTAATCTAAAAGTTATATACTTGAAAACATTAAAAAGAGGTAACCATTCACTCAA
>JBKBJB010000021.1:0-9386 GCA_046294055.1 Caldimicrobium sp. | reverse complement strand
AAAAATTTTTAAAATTAATCTCATTTTGTTATTCTTGCTCATTCTTTTGATCTTTATAGGTATTTATTTCCAAAGACAAGGAATTTTTCAAGAAAAGTTCCTGAAGGAATTTTTAGAACCTTATACTTCACATCCTATCAGTATGCTGTTTTATTTGCTTATTTATGCCATAGCACCCAGTTTATTTATATCAAGCTTGGGCTTAACTTTAGCTGCAGGATTTCTTTGGGGACCTTTAAAAGGGACACTTCTTGCCTTATCTGGAGCTACCTTAGGAGCAACGGTGTCTTTTTTACTTAGTAGATATTTTTTTAGAGATTTTATTAAATATAGGTTAGGTTACGAAAAGTGGCAATATTTAGAAAGGTTAACAAAAACCTATGGATGGAAGGCTTTGGCCTTTGCGCGGTTAGTACCCTTCTTTCCCTATCCAGTGATAAATTATCTTTTTGGATTACTTCCTCTTTCTCTTAAGACTTATGTCTTGGTTACTTTTATCTTTATGGCTCCTGCTGGCTTTGCTTATACCTATTTAGGATTTTCTATTAAAGAAATTTTCTTTGAAGGCAAAATATTCCCAATCTTTTTAGTTATAGCTATATTTTTATTATTAACCTTTTTTATCAATTTTTTTAGGAAAAAGTGGGATTTTCAAAAGCCTTAGCCCTTTTTTTTAAAGTTCCTGAAAAGGGTCAAGTTAAAACCCGCTTGGCAAAAACCCTTGGAAATAGCTTAGCTTTAAAAGTGTATAAACATCTTTTAAAAAAGACTATTAGGATCGTGGAAAACTTAGAGGGAATAGATTTGTTTGGATTTTATAGTGGTAAATTAAATTGGGAGGTGCTTAGCTATTTTAATCATAAAAAAGCTTGGAAAATAGTACCTCAGGTAGGTATAGATTTCTCTGAAAAACTAAAAGGAGCAGTAGAACAACTTTTTGCGTTAGGATACGAAAAGATAGTCCTTATAGGGGCAGATTGTCCATACATAACTACTTCCTATATTTCCTTGGCCTTTGGAAAACTTGGAAATTATCCTGTGGTTATTGGCCCTTCAAAGGATGGTGGTTATGTCTTACTTGGGCTATCAAAAAATTTCCTCAATTACTCTATACTTTTTGATGGTTTACCCTTTGAAACTCCAGATCTTTTAAAAGAAACCTTATTAAAATTGCCAGAAGGGCTTTTTTATCTTCTACCCCTTCTTGAAGATATAGATACCTTTGGAGATTTAATTAGATATATTTTAAAAGTTATATCAGACCAAAGATCTTAGGTGAGAGAACCAAAACAACTTGACCCTCCTAATGCAGTACAGCCATAGCAATGGTCACCAATTTTTATTGTATTCCCTTCTAAAGAGGATAGTCCCTTTTCAAAAAGATCAAAAATGTTTGATGGCCCGTCTATTTTTAGTCCTAAGGCTTGATTAAAATCACAATCAAAAAGCTCTCCATCAGGGGAAATATTTACCATACGAAGACACATTAATCTTTTTAGAGTGTTTGAATTAAAATTTTCGTACAATAATTTATAATAGTCTTTGAGTTTCCCTTCTTTTTCTAAATATTCTTTAAATCTACCAATAGGAAAATTATTAAGTACAAAAATACCAGAGAGATTAATTTCTAAAGCCTGAAAAAATCTTTTATAATTTTCTTTTACTTCTTCTTCCTTTGGCCCTAAAGATAGTTCACAGGGGTTGATGATAATATACAGAGGAATGTCTCTTCCTAAGCCTTCTTTAGAAAGAGAGGTGAGGACTTCAAGCGCCCTTTTATAAAAGCCATTTCCTCTAATAAAATTAGTTTTTTCTTCGCTTAAATCAGGAAAAGAAGCAATGACTTTGATGTTATAAGATTTAAATAGGCGAAGAAGAGTTCTTTTTGAATTTAGGGCTGTAATATTGGTTCTAAAAAAAATCTCTGAGGCATAGGGTGCGATACCGTTAAGGAATTTTTCTATTTGTGGATGAAGTTCTGGAGCTCCACCAGTTATATCAACCTTTAGATGAGGATATTTTTTAATTAGTTCTATAGAAGCTTCCACTATAGATTCTGGCATAACTTTTCCAGAGTTTGATGCTGAAATGTGGCAGTGAAGACATCTTTCGTTACAGAGATATCCTACATTAAATTGAATTATTTCAATTTTTCCTTTAACCAAAGTCTGGTCTAAATTTTTTAAAGTTTCTTGAAAAGGGATAAATTCAGAAGGGCAGCAATCTTGTTCTCTGTAATCTATCCAAAGCCCTTCTTTGGTGCTCTTTGGAGACCGATAGATAATTTTTTCTCCACAAGGAAAGGGTTTTTTAAGAACTTCTTTTGTAGGTTCTATAAAAATGAAATGCTCTTTATAGAATTCTTTTAAATTTTGAAAGGTTCTCTCACAAACAGCTATTCTTTTTCCTAATTCAAATAAATGGCCCTCAGCGTCTTCTACTCGTTTAAAAGGACCTGTATAGATAACAGCGTGTCCACCATCTATACATTCTCCTTTTTTACCTTTAAAGGCTTCCACGGTGATAGACCTAAATTCAATGTCATCGATTACTTGCCAAGGCTCTTTTTCGTATTTTAATATTCTTACACTGTTAAAACCTGCCTTAATAAAAGCATAAATAAGTTCATCTTCTCTCAAAGCCCCGGAGATACAACCTGACCATAGGTGAGGATCCCTTTTCAAAGGCTCTGGAACATCTTCATCTGCCACGATATCACTTATTACCGCTCTTCCGCCGGGTTTTAAAACCCTATAGATTTCCTTAAAAAGCTGTTCCTTTTCTTCAGTTTTTACTAAGTTTAATACACAGTTAGAGACAACAGTATCAATACTATTATCAGGTATTAAAGGCTCTTCTTTTTCTAAATAAGCTATATAATCTTCAAATTTCAGAAAATCTTCCAATGTTTTGATTGGGTTTTCTTTTAAATAAAGTTCTACCTTCTCTAAATCCAGTTTAAGGTTTTGTATTTTTCCCTTTCTAAATTCGGTATTCCAATAACCTAATTTTTCAGCAATTACTTTTTGATATTTTCTGGCCAGTTTAAGCATTTCTTCATTAAAATCTATTCCAATAACCTTACCCTTGGGCCCAACTATTTGAGCCATCATATAGCAATGTTTTCCTGAACCAGAACCTAAATCTAAAACCGTCTCCCCCTCTTTAACATAAATAGTGGGATCTCCACATCCATAGTCTTTTTCTAAAATTTCATCAGGAATTATTTTCAAAAGCTCAGGCTTGCTATACTGAACAGGACAACACAATTTAATTTCTCTTCTTTTGGCAGCTTCTTTGTATCTTTTCAAAACTTCATATTGTTGCATGAGAAGAAAACCCCATAATTTGATTAATAATTAATTAAGTATACAAAATTATACAAATAATAGGAAAATAGACAAATAGAAAAAGTCGAATAAAAAGGGGTCAACTTATTGATTTAATTTATAAATAAAAATTATTCTAAGAGTTGTCCTTTTTTGAGATGAAATCCTTGAGCAAAATCGTAGGCTGAAATTTGTTTTTTTCCTTCGAGTTGGACTTCATGAAGGATTAATCCTTTGTTAGAAGTAGCTACATAAAGACCAGACTTCTCAATTTTTATAATTTCTCCGGGGGAATAAGGTTTATCAAGTTCTACTATTGAAGCAGAATGTATTTTTAAGATTTTTCCTTTAAAATAGGTATAAATGCCAGGCCACGGAGTGAAGGCTCTTAATTTCCTTAAAATGGTTTCTGCACTTTCTTTAAAGCTAATTAAGCCGTCATCTTTTTTAATAAGCGGAGCATAGCTTACATCGTTATTAGGCTGTGGCACCGGGGTTAATTTTCCTTCTTTGTATAAATTTAAAGCCTCTTCTAAGGATTTTACTGCAAGATGGCTTAATTTTTCTAATAAAGTAGGAGTAGTATCATCTTCTTCAATAGGTATAGATTTTTGAAGAAAGATGGGCCCTGTGTCCATGCCTTCATCCATAAGCATAATGGATACACCTGTTATTTTTTCTCCTGTAAGAATTGCCCATTGTACAGGGGAAGCTCCTCTAAATTTAGGTAAAAGAGAAAGATGTATATTCCAACATCCCTCTTTAGGAATTTCTAATACTTCCTTGGGAAGGATTTTTCCGTAAGCAAAAACAATAATTAACTCTGGGGATAAATCTTTTAGAATCTTTAAGAAAGAGGGATCTTTAAGTTTTAAAGGCTCCAAAACTTTAAGTCCTTGTTTTTTTGCCCATATTTTGACAGGGGTGGGGGTAGGGACAAGCCCTCTTCCTTTTGGTTTATCAGGTTGTGTAACCACTCCTAATAAGTCTTCTTTTTCCCAGAGAAACTTTAGTACTGGCAGAACAAATTCTGGCGTTCCAAAGAAAAGGGTTTTAAATTTTTTCATTATTGCACCAAGGCCTTTCTAAATTCAAATTCTCCTAATTCATTAATATCAACGATAATTTTGTCTTCTTCTGTAAAGGCATTCTCTAAAATTTTCAAAGCTAAGGGATTTTCAACATAGCGCTGGATAGTTCTTTTAAGGGGTCTCGCTCCAAAAAGTGGATCAAAACCAATTTCTACCAGTTTTAATTTGGCCTTTTCAGTTAGTTCTAAAAATAATCCCTTTTCCGTTAGTCTGTTGTTTAAGTATTTTATCTGTATATCTACGATCTTAATAATCTCATCTTGTGTTAAATTGTTGAAGGTAATAATTTCATCAATACGGTTTAAAAATTCGGGTCTAAAGGTAGTTTTTAATAAATTGAATATTTGTTTTTCTAAATCTTCTCTACTTAAGTATTTTTCTTGAAAATAATGACTTCCGATATTAGAAGTCATTATAATAATGGTATTTCTAAAATCAACAGTTCTTCCCTTTCCATCTGTTAGTCTTCCATCGTCAAGTACTTGAAGAAGAATATTAAACACATCTGGATGTGCTTTTTCTATTTCATCAAAAAGTATAACTGAATAAGGTCTTCTTCTCACTGCCTCAGTTAATTGACCACCTTCTTCGTATCCTACATATCCTGGAGGAGCTCCAATAAGTCTCGCAACTGAATGTTTTTCCATATATTCACTCATATCAATACGTATCATAGCCTGTTCTGTGTCAAACATAAATTCCGCTAAAGCTTTGGCAAGTTCGGTTTTCCCAACCCCTGTTGGACCAATAAAGAGGAATGATCCTATAGGTCTATTGGGATCCTTTAAGCCTGCCCTTGCCCTTCTTAAAGCATTAGCTACAGCTGATATAGCATGATCTTGCCCTATGACTCTCTCTTTCAATCTTTCCTCAATTTTTAAAAGTTTTTCCTTCTCACTCTCTAAAAGTCTTTTAACAGGTATCCCTGTCCACTTTGATATTATTTCTGCAATATCTTCTTCATCTACTTCTTCTTTTAAAAATCTTTTGCCACTTTTTTGCACTTCCACTAATTTTTCATTGGCTATTTCTAATTCTTTTTGAAGCTGAGGAATTAATCCGTATACGATCTCTGCTACTCTATTTAAATCACCGTGTCTTTCAGCTTGCTGAGCTTCAATTTTTAATTGATCTATTCTTTCTTTAAGTTTTCTAATATTTTGTATGATTTCCTTTTCTTTTAGCCATTGAGCTTTAAGTTCTTCTGCTTCAAGGCGCAATTGTTGTAATTGTTCTTGAATTTTTTGATATCTTTCTTGTGCTTTGGGATCTGTTTCCTTTTCTAAGGCCACTCTTTCTATTTCAAGTTGTTTAATTTTTCTTTCAATCTCATCAATAGCAGTAGGCATAGAATCAATTTCAATCCTTAGTTTAGCTGCTGCTTCATCAATAAGGTCTATAGCTTTATCTGGTAGATAACGGTCAGTGATATATCTGTGAGATAGCATCACAGCAGCTACAATAGCATTATCTGTAATCCTGACTCCATGGTGAACTTCATATTTTTCTTTGAGACCTCTAAGAATAGCGATAGCCTGTTCAGGAGTTGGTTCCTCTACATAAACAGGTTGAAATCTTCTCTCTAAGGCAGGATCTTTTTCTATATGTTTTCTATATTCATCAATAGTTGTTGCACCTATACAGCGTAATTCTCCTCTTGCTAAGGCTGGTTTTAACATATTTGCAGCGTCCATGGCTCCTTCTGCAGCACCTGCACCTACAATGGTGTGAATTTCATCAATAAAGAGGATGATCTCCCCTTCGCTTGATTGAACCTCGTTTAGAACTCCTTTAAGCCTTTCCTCAAATTCCCCTCTAAATTTAGTTCCTGCAAGAAGGGCACCTAAATCTAATTGGATAATTCGCTTATTTTTTAATACTTCAGGTACATCTCCTGCCGCGATCCTTTGAGCCAACCCTTCTACAATGGCAGTTTTACCTACACCAGGTTCTCCTACTAAGACAGGATTATTTTTGGTGCGCCTACTAAGAATGTGCATAACTCTTCTAATTTCTTCATCCCTTCCAATTACCGGGTCAAGCTTTCCGCTTTTGGCTAAAGCTGTAAGGTCTCTTCCAAATTTTTCCAAAGCCTGATATTGCTCTTCAGGATTTTGATCCGTTATGCGTCTTCCTTTGCGAATTTTGTGGATAATTTCTTTTGCTGTTTGAAAGGTTATTCCTCTTTTTCTGAGAAGCTCTCCTGCACGAGTAGGGCTGTCAATTAGACTTAAGAAAAGATGTTCCGTTGAGATAAATTCATCTCTCATCTCCTTTGCTAAAGCCTCAGCTCTATCTAAAACTTGCTTTGCTGGTATGGATAAATATAACTGATAAGACCCGCTTGAGATTTTAGGCAGTCCCTCTAAGATATCCTCTAATTCAGATGATATTACTTTTGAATTTACACCTAACCTATCTAAAATAATAGGTATGAGACCTCCCTCTTGATCAACTAATGCCTTAAGGAGATGCTCTGGTTCAAGTTGGGTGTGATTATAAGATTCTGCTAATTTTTGGGCGTTTTGTAAGGCTTCCTGTGCTTTAAATGTAAATTTTTCAAGTTTCATTCTTAATTCTCCCTCTCATAGTTTTTAAATATAAAGTAAAAATTAGTATGCTAATTTCAAGTCCTGTTTAATAAAAATAAATTAAGATGCTCTTGAAAATTAACACTTAATGCTTAATTTAAAAGTAAACGTAGCAAAATAAATACTACAAGGAGGTGAGGTAATAATTATGGCAGATATTACTATTTGGCGTCCATTTCAAGAATTAAAAAAAGAGATGGATCGTCTATTTCAAGAATTTTTTGGTAAAAGCCTTTTTCCGGAGAGATGGGAAGGGATTGAATGGGCACCTGCTGTAGATGTTTCAGAAACTGAAGATGAAATTGTAGTAAAAGCTGATCTGCCTGGTGTAAAACCTGAAGATATTGAGATCAATATTGCTGATAATATTTTGACCATTAAAGGTGAAAAGAAAAGAGAAAGTGAAGAGAAGAAAGAGAATTTCTATAGGGTTGAAAGATTTTATGGAAGTTTTATGAGAAGTATACAAGTGCCTGTAAAAGTAGATACGGAAAAGATAAAAGCTCAATATAAAGATGGTGTATTAAAAATTATTCTTCCTAAAAAACCTGAAAGCAAGGCTAAAGTTATTAAAGTTGAGGTTGAGAAGTAAAATGATCATAGCCAAGAGGGGCGATCTCTTCTATCCGCCCTTCTTTTCTTTTTAAATATACTTTTTCTTTCCCTTTTTTCGTTCTTCCTATTAAATAAAGACTTCTTTTAAGTTTTTTAGAAATTTGCTGCAATTTAGCTAAATTGTTTTCGGGTACAGTAAATAATAAAGCATAGTCTTCACCTCCAAAAAGTGCATCAAAGAGAGTGGCACCTTGGGCTATAGGAATTAGGCTTTCATCAATTTCTGCAGAAACTCCCGAAGCTTGACATAATCTATAAAGGTCCAGAACCAATCCGTCAGAGATATCTATGGCAGCATAGGCAATTTTTTGTAGTGCCGTTCCTAAAAGAATTTCTGGTTTAGGTCGAAGATAAGCTCTCTGAAGTGATGGAGAAATTTTTTCTCGATTTTCTTTTTTTTTTCTTAGAAAGGCAGAACAACCTCCTAAGGGTTTAGAGACAAAAATATAGTCACCTACTTTTGCTCCACTTCTCAAAATAGGTGCTCCTGTTTCACCTATTAAGGTTAGGTTAAAAAAGAAAAAGGGACTTTTAACAGTATCGCCCCCTACTAAGAAGGCTTTATATTTTTTTAAATGAGTGGTCAATCCTTTCATAAAGGGATCAATCCAATCCTTTTCCGGAGGTTTAGGAGCTCCAAGGGTTAGAAGTGCCCATTTGGGCTCCCCTCCCATAGCTGCAATATCACTAAGATTGCATGCAGCTAATTTATATCCCAGCGATTTGAAATCAGTAAATGTTAAATCAAAATGGATTCCCTCAACCATAGCATCCGTAGTTAGCAATAAGTATTTCTCTTTCTTCAATTTTATTACAGAACAATCTTCATTATAGGCAGCATAGATTGGTTTTTCTAAAAATAGATATTTTTTTAAATATTCAATCAATTCTTGTTCTGTCATTAGTGAATTGCTATAAGTTCGTATTCGCTAAAAAAGAAGGCAATTTCTTTTTGTGCTGATTCTGGGCTGTCTGAGCCATGTACTGTGTTTTTTTCTTTGTTTAAGGCATAGAGTTTTCTTATAGTGCCTTCTTTAGCTTCTTTTGGGTCTGTTGCTCCCATAATTTCTCTTACTTTTTTTATAGCATTTTCTCCTTCCAGTACCATAGCAACGACGGGTCCTGAGCTTATATAATTGGTTAAATCTTCGTAAAAGGGGCGTTCTTTGTGCACTATATAAAAAGCTTTTGCTTGTTCCTTTGAAAGTCTTACTTTTTTTATTGCTACGACTTTTAACTCCGCTTCTTCAAAGATGCTAATTATTTTTCCTATAAGATTTCTCTCAACACCATCAGGTTTAATCATAACTAAAGTTCTTTCAACCATCACATCCTCCTTCTTTTTTCGAGATTTTCTATATATTTTTTCGTAAAAATATACCATAGTGGAAAAATTTTGCTAACTTGTGCTTTTTAGTTAAAACTTGCAAATTGATGAAGAAAAGTTAAATTTTCAAGAAAAATTTTTTACTAAAAGGGACCAAGAAATGAAGGCAAAAGTTATTAGAGAGAGTTTTCTTCAATTTTTTAAGGAAAGAGGGCATACCATCGTTCCAAGTTCTTCCCTTATCCCCTCTGATGATCCAACTTTACTTTTTACAAATGCTGGGATGGTACAATTTAAAAAAGTTTTTTTGGGACAGGAAATGAGGCCCTATAAAAGGGCAGTTAGTTGTCAAAAGTGTATGAGAGCAGGTGGAAAACATAATGACCTTGAAAATGTGGGTTATACAGCAAGACATCATACTTTTTTTGAAATG